>NZ_KV810649.1:152375-256608 GCF_001812855.1 Streptococcus sp. HMSC072D03 | reverse complement strand
ACCCACTACAGTTGACAAAGAGCCCAAAAAAAGAGCCTTTCGACTCTCATTGTTATTTATAATCTTTATAGCTTGCCCAAGCCTCATCTATAGATAAGGTCTCAGCATCTGTATATGAGCCCCTATAGCTGTTCCAAACAAGGCCACTTGTTGAACCAGTTGCTTGGGTAACTGGAGCTTGATCATAGGCAGTCAAACCATAGTATGCAATAATGCTATTTAATTTAGAAGCGTAAAGACTGTCAGTTGCATAAGTTCCTGTCAATGCTTGAGTGGCATCTGCATAACTACTTGTATTTGATTTCCATGTGCCAGCATAAGTTGATGACGTCATCAAAGCAGCATAATCGGCTAAAGAATCGCTTAGACTTCCATAAGAACGGAAAGGTTCATCAATCTCATAAGTCTTCCCTGTACCATCGTCTTCCCATGTACGCATGGTCACAGAATTCCCATTATAAGTGCCTTTAATCCCGAAGAAGTTGTAATAAGGAGCTTGACTCAGACCTGACTGACCTGAATTTGATTCCAGAATGGCTTGAGCAATTAGAACAGAAGCATAGATATTGTAATCTTGACCAATCTGTCTAGCAGTCTCTCCGATATTATCAATAAAAGCCGTCGTAGTTTGATTGTAAGCAGCTTCAGCTTTAGCATTAACACTGTTATCATTTTTTCTATCTGTTGTAAAAGCTAGAACCAAAAAAAGTGAACACATAAAAGCTCCCACGGTAAAAATCATATACTTCTTTAAATGACGATACATACAACCCTTCCTTCATAAGATTTTTGATTATAATATTTTAATACTATTCTATCAGAAAAACTGACAAGTCGCAACTTTCAGAACTATTTTCCTTGATAAATAAAGCAAACATCACCTTTACATCATATTTATAATAAGCTATAATATAGTCAAATTTTAAGGAGATAGATGAATGAAAATAAAAGAATTCTTACCCGGATTAAGTATTGCAATACTTATATCTCTCCTAGCATGGTTCCTTGGAAACTTATTCCCTATTATTGGTGGGCCAGTCCTTGGTTTATTTATAGGACTTCTGCTAGGAATTATTTTAAGAGATTCTCAGAAACTTAAAGCAGGAATGCAATTCACTTCTAAAAAAGTATTACAATACGCTGTTATTCTTCTTGGATTTGGACTAAATCTTTCCCAAGTCTTTAAGGTTGGCGTAACATCACTTCCCATTATTCTAGTGACTATTACTACGGCACTGCTTACTGCTTATATCGTCCATCGCGTGTTCAAGCTAGATAGTGAAATTGCTACTTTAGTAGGTGTTGGCTCTTCTATTTGTGGGGGATCTGCTATCGCTGCAACTGCTCCTGTAATCAAGGCTAAAGATGAATCTATTGCAACAGCAATCTCTGTAATTTTCTTTTTCAACATCTTAGCAGCTCTACTCTTCCCTCACTTGGGATCCTGGTTGGGACTTAGTAATCAAGGCTTTGCCATATTTGCCGGAACAGCTGTCAACGATACTTCTTCTGTGACAGCTACAGCTAGTTCCTGGGATAGCTTACATGGAACATCCATTCTAGAGCAGGCGACAATTGTTAAGTTGACTCGAACACTTGCTATCATCCCTATAACTCTTGGGCTTTCTGTATGGCAGTCTCGAAAGGACAATACAAAGGAAGCCTTCTCGCTGACCAAAGCAGTGCCTAACTTTATCCTTTGGTTCCTTTTGGCTTCACTGATTACAACTGTTATAATGTCACTCGGTGTAACACCTGCCGTCTTTTCACCTTTAAAAGACCTTTCGAAATTTATGATTATTATGGCCATGACAGCTATTGGTTTCCAAACAAATCTCAAAAAACTAATCACTAAAGGAGGCCCAGCACTTCTAGTGGGAGGAGTCTGTTGGTTATTAATCAGTCTTGCTTCTCTTCTCATGCAAAAGGTATTAGGACTTTGGTAAAAGGCATCTTAAAAACTCACAATCTTGCTAAGTTTGTGAGTTTTTATTATAGAATCATTTTTTATACTCAAAGACATAGGTTTGAATAACCTTGTCCCCATCGTTAGTTACTTTCAAATCAACTTGATAACTTTTAGTTTCACCGCTAATATCCTGAACCCTATAAACACCGTCTTTTTTTACTAATGTAGTAGGTGCCTGTCCAGAATAATGTTTCACATCAATATGTGAAGAACCATCTAAAGACAAAGGCATAAGCCCGTTTAGAGAATAGAGTCCATAAAAAATAAGACACAAAACACTAAGTGAACTAAGGCTCACCAAATAATATTTCAAAAAATCCCCTGATTTCAACCCCTGATTACTCACTTCTTTATTATTTTCCTTTAATTTAAGAATCTTTTTATTAGAGCATTATCAAATTTATTCTACATATATTTGGGGATTTTGTCAAATTATTTGATGTTTATAATCTAAATTGTAAATCCATTACAAACTAAAAACCGTTAAGGACTAACGGCAATTTTTTATTTCTGAAATAACGTATTCAAGACGGCTATAGAGACCAAGTAATAAGTCGTAACTTCGATTTTCATTTTCTTTCAAAACAGTGAAAACTGTTGTACTATAGGTAAATTCAAAGAAGTCATCTAATTCCTTGAGCCAGTCATCAATAACCCCTAAATTTTGATCAATGATTGCAAACAAACTTGGTTGATACCAGATTGTACCTTCGATATAAAGGTTTTTGTCAGATAATTTAGATAGGGACACTTTCAAGTCAGCAAGCTCTCGTTTAGCAAGATTCGGTTCAATCTTTAAATCAAAAAGCAAGCGTGCATCATGATTTAGAATATCGAGTTCTGCTTGAAGCAGTTGAATATAATGTATCGCTACTAAATACTGGTTCATGGGTCTCTCCTGGTCATCTGAAAATCGTACTATTATTGTACCACTAAAGAATGAAAAAATGTAGTAATTATTTAATTTTTTACAGGATTTTTTTAGAAAAAATACCATGCTTTAAATTTCTATTTAAAAATAATGACACTAGCGATTTTCTAAGAGTTTAAGAAATGAAAGATTTTTTAAAAAAAGAAAAACACTCACGAATGAGTGCAATTCTAGTATTAATGACTAACCATTTCTTGTGCAATTTCCAAGCCACTAAGTTTTTCAGGATAGTAAGTTGGCCAATTGTCCATCTCTTTTAGAATCTCATCTTGGCTACTATTTCCGAAGAAAATATGGAAATGTGCTGAAGTTGTTGGATCTATTTGATGATCTGAAAATTGGACATATTGGTAAGGATTGTCAGCAGCTTGACTGTCAGTTGCTGTGAAGAGATAACGGACACCTTTTTTACCAGAAGCATAAGTCAAAATCTTATAACCATCATAACGATAAGTGTGTGTCACGCTACTTCCATCATTTTTTGTGAAAGTCATGGTCATCTTTTTACCATCAATAGCAATTTTAGAAACATCTGTTTGATAGCCCTTAGTGTAGTACTCTTTGTACTCTTGTGCGGTTTTATCCTTATTCAATAGAGATTTGTATTCAAATACTTGATCTAAAGTACCATCTTGGAGGTAAGGATAGACCGATTGCCACTCACCAGACCAATCAGAAAGTTCTCTATCTTTGACATCTTTGTCATCAAAGTAACCATTTTGGACTGTTTTCTTATCATCACTTCCTGTTTCAGGTTGGATAGCTTTCCCTTCAACATCTGTTGTTAAACGAAGATTCTTTAGGTTCTCAGTCATAACACTGACATAATCTTCACCTTTTTTCAACTGTTCCTTAGTTAGTGATTCAATTGGATTTAAAACTGCTGTCTTAACTCCTACTTCGTTAGCTAAGGTTTTGGCAACGCTACTTGAAGCATTTTCCTCAAAGTAGATATAGTTAATATCATATTCTTTGGCATACTTAGAAAGGCTAGCGATACGTTTTGCAGATGGATCAGATTCAGCTGAAACACCTGAAATTGGTACTTGTGTCAAACCGTAATCTAAAGCAAGGTAGGCAAAAGCTGAGTGCTGGGTAACAAAACTTTTCTGTTTCGCTTGACTAAAGGCTTCAGTATACTCCTTATCCAAAGTTTTTAATTTTTTAAGATATTTCTCAGCATTAGTTGTAAAGACTGCTTTTTTATCTGGGTGTTGAGCAATCAAACCGTCCCTAATAGTTTCAACTAATTTTTGAGAACGTTTAGGTGAGAGCCAAACATGAGGATCATATTCGTGGTGATGCTCTTCTCCACCGTGATCATGATCTTCTTCCTCTATTCCAGGTAAGAGAACCATGCCTTGACTTGCCTTAATGATTTTTGTATTTTTAGTGTTGATAGACTTTTCAACTTTTGGAACCCAGGTTTCCATATTTTCATTTAGGTAGACGAAAGTGTCTGCTTTTTCAATGTCAGCGACATTCTTAGTAGATGGTTGAAAATCGTGGGCTTCACTACCAGCGGGAATAAGATAAGACACCTCTCCCTCATCGCCAACAACCTGCTTTGTAAATTCATAAACAGGGTAAAAGCTGGTCACAACCTTCAAGTCACTATTTCCTTTGGAACCGTGGTGACTAGTCGTATAATAAATACCTGCACCAGCAGCTAAAACAACTGCTGCTATTCCTGCTAGGCCAAAAATGCGTTTCTTTTTCATGATATTCCTTTCAAAATACTTAACCAGTTAATAGTTTACTGGTTAAGTATATCACACTTCATTTATTTTGCAAGCCTTTAAATAAAAAAATTGAAATATTTCGATGAAAAAGAATTATTTGATATACTGGAAATATCATTTGGAAAGTAGGTTATACATGTTTCGTAAATTAACCCTATATCTTTTTTTATTGCTTGCATCCATTGGCCTGACTTATGATACGCAATCATACACCTCAGGTGCCTTGTCTGGTTCAGCATACGGTATTATTGGACTATCAACACTGATTGCCTTATGTTATATCCTACCAGGAATATTTCTGGTTCGATACTTAGGCAAGAGATGGCAGGTGAAACCACTTGTTCTCGTATTTGCTCTAATTGGTGGAGTCTTTATCACAGGATGGATAGCTGGTTATGCCAATACCATTTCTCACGACTGGGTGACTGCTCATCTTTCTTCAAAGAGTTTCTTCTACCGCTTTGAGGATGCCCTTATGGCCCCCCTAGTTGAAGAACCCCTCAAACTAGCTGCTTTTCTCTTTGCTATCTATATGGTGCCAACAAATAGTTACAAGGGACTCTTGCTAGTCGCTATTACGGAAGGTCTTGGCTTCCAGATTAGTGAAGACTTCTCCTATATCCTTTCAGATTTGCCTGATGGTTTTTCTTATACGATTTCGGGAATCCTTGGTCGAACTATTGGTGCTGTATCGTCTCACTGGCTTTACACGTCCTTCCTTGCTATGGGGCTAGTCCTTATATGGCGTTCACGTCAAAAACTCATTAATTCCAAGTACAGTCTTATTGGTATTCTTTATGCTTGTGGTGCTTTTGTGGCACACTTTGCTTGGAATTCACCTCTTCGAAATTTAGAAAGCGATTTGCCATGGGCATCAGGCCTTCTCATTTCACTCAATCTTTTCTTCTTCATTACACTTTATCAGCTCCTCTCGAAACTGGATGAAGAAAACAAATAAGATTAGACTACGAAAAAACCTTTCCCATTTTATGGAAAGGTTTTTTTGATGACTTTAATCACTCATAGAAAAACGATTGGTCATCAAATTACTTGCATCATCTAAGACTTTTGCCAATAGTTTATCCGTTTCTGACTGAATCTGTTCACTAATCTTTTGATTTTCTGCTTCAAAATCAATACTTTCATCATTAGCCAAAGCGGTATCAACATGATTAATCATGGTATGGCCAAGAGCCATCGTTGTTTCTACATAGGCATCCAAATCAGCCTCATGCTGTTGGAAATGAGGATTACAGATAGCAGCAATCAAGCGATTACTCCAGTAGAAATTGCCTGTATCTACTTTATCAGTTGTTTGACGGAAATAAGCAGGTGTTGTTCCGACCTGAGTCCAGAATGGCACCATTGTACCAAATGGCATTGATCCATAGGCTAACCACTGAATACCAGTTGTTTCTGATGGTTTGTTAGGACGCATTTGCAAGAGAGCTGTTTGACTAGTACGGTTAATACCAATTGGACGGAATTGGCGTTGACTTACCGCATCTCCTTGAGGTCCATAAGGATCATAAGGCGTATCTTGGTAATGAAGACTCAAAACGTATTTAACATCTTCAACTGTAATTTTGCGGTATGGTTTTTGGCACCATGGAATAAAGAATGATTTTGGATCATAGTCTTTTTCTGGGTTCAAAAATTTCTGCATAGCCCAAGCGCGTGGTGTATTATAATGACGGTCCTTATCTCGTTGGCTACCAAAAGCATAACGTGGATTAAAGTGTTCATTAGAATAAGTCAAATCCAAGTGATGTTTATTAATAAAATTTCGAATGTCTGGTGAGGCAAGATAGTCGTCTGGATTTTCAAACTCATAGTGGTCGATACCAAGTTGGTTTGGGTTAGTTACATAGGCATCGTCTGGAACACGTCTTGCGATCCAATGGTGACCACCAATTGTTTCCAACCACCAAATTTCTTCAGTGTCTGAAAAAGCAATACCATTTGACTCATAAGTTCCGTAAGTTTCAAGGAGTTGTCCCAAACGAAGGACACCTTCACGCGCCGTCTTGATATATGGCAAAACCAAAGTCAACATGTCCTCTTCTCCAAAACCATCTTTAACAAGAGGATCAGCGCCGAGAACACGCGCATTAGTCGTGATTGTTTCTGTTGCACTCATGGCAACATTAGCTGAGTTAATACCAGCTTCACCCCAAATACCGTCTTTCCCAAGCGCATCTGGGACAGAAGTATAACGTAGAGGATTATCTGGCAAATCAATTGAAAAATTGCTAAGCACAGACTGGTAATGACGCGGTTGGTCTTCAGGGGTCACGACGAGAAATTCTTTGGGCGTAAAAACGCCTGATTGAGAGTCCTCAGTACGTGCAATCATGGTAGAGCCGTCATATGAGGCTTTCTTACCTACTAAAATCGTTGTACAAGCCATAAAAGCTTCCTTTCTACTTACAAATCGTCCGCAATCTTATTGATTTTCCTGAGACGATGGTTGACACCACTCTTGGTCAGTGGAGGTTCTATACTATCTGCGATCTGCTGGATAGAGTAATCTGGGTTGGCAATACGGAGTTGGGCAATTTGGCGCAGCTCCACCGGTAAAATCTCCAAGCCAACCGTATCCATAATCTTGATAATATTATTAATTGTTTTCATGCTAGCACTAATCGTTCTAGCAATATTGGCTGTTTCCGCATTATTGGCACGATTCAGATCATTTCTGGTTTCTCGCATAATTTTGATCTCTTCGAAGGTATCCTTAGAGTTCATTGCACCGATAACAAGGAGAAAATCCATAATGTCCTCAGCTTTTTGAAGATAGGTCACAAAACCGTTTTTATGACTCAAAACCTTGGCATCGAGCATAAATTTTTTCATGAGAGAAGCTAAATCCTCTGCGTGGTCTTGGTAAACGGAAAAAATTTCTAATTGATAACGTCCCTTTTCAGGATCACGTACCGTTCCGGTAGCCAAAAAAGCGCCTCGTAAATACGATCTTCCAGCTTCGTCATCTTCCATTACTGATGTTTCAATACCTGTTTCAAAGCCAAAGAAAGAATCCGCCAATTGTAAATCGGACAAAATATCATTGACATGGTCAGCTACAAAAACCGTGTAAACACGATTTTTCTTGAGATTGGTCTTGTTGTGATGTCTCAATTCAGGATTACTCTGATAACGACTTTCCATTAATTGGTAGATATGTCTTGCAATCTTTGCATTTTCTGTTGAGATGGAAAGAGTCAAGCCTTGATTAGTCAATCCAACCGAACCAGACATCTTAATCAATGCTGACAATTCAGCCTTGTCTTTGCTTGAAGCAGCAATTATCTCTTCCTTAACCTTAATCGTGAAACTCATGACTTGTTCCTCACTAGATGCATGAGCTCATCCACTACCAAGTCACCATGGTGGAAGGCACCACCATTTTCAAGTCGCAGAAAATTAGAAGACACAACTGTTTTTGCTTCACGACGTAAGCCCTCAAAATCATGCTCAACCTGAACAAGGTATTCATCAAATTTATTACTAGCCATGTATTCTTTAGGCACTTTCTTGATGTTAACTAAGACATTGTCAATCACATCAGAGCCAAGATGACGATTAAGCACAGCCACATGGTCGGCATCTGAGAATTGTTCAGTTTCTCCGTACTGAGTCATAATATTACAAATGTAGGTGACATCAGCCTTGGTCTCGATAAGAGCCTGACGAATCTCTGGTATAACTAGGTTGGGCAAAATCGATGTATAAAGAGATCCAGGACCTAAAACAATCATATCACTATTCATAATAGCATCAACAACCTTACGACTGGCCTTAGGCTCTTCATCATTATAGGTATTGGTCACATAAACGCGTTCAATCATGCCATCGTACTGGGCAATACTACTCTCACCTGCTACTTCATGGCCATCTTGAAAAACGGCATGAAGCGTCAAGGCTGTCTCACTAGCAGGATAAATTTTTCCTGTAACGTGGAAAAACTTCGTCAGAAGCTGCATGGCATTATAGGTAGAGCCCTGCATCTCTGAAATCCCAGCGATGATTAGGTTTCCGAGTGGATGACCAGCCAAAGCACCATCGGTTTTATCAAAACGATATTGGAAAACTCTTTCATAAAGTTTAGGCATATCACTCATAGCTACCAAAACATTACGCAAATCCCCTGGAGGTGTCAGTTGCATGATATCACGCAAATCTCCTGAAGAACCTCCATCATCAGCTACAGTTACCACAGCAGTGATATCAACATCCTTATGACGCAAACTACGAAGAATGACTGGGATACCAGTTCCCCCACCTATTACTGTAATTCTTGGATTTCTCATGAACGATTCACTGTCTCCTTACGTCGATCCTTATCACGATGTGTTTCATTGACTGTCCAATCATTTTTTAAATCTTGGGCCAGACGATGTGCAAAAGCTACACTACGGTGCTGACCACCTGTACACCCAACAGCAATAGTGAGAACAGACTTACCTTCTTTTTTGTAGCCAGGCAAGATTGGTTTAATAAGCTGTGTCAAATGATTGTAAAACTCTTCTGATTCCTTATGGTTCATGACATAATCAAAAACCTCTTTATCCAAACCTGTGAGGTTACGAAGTGCAGGATCATAATAAGGATTTGGCAAGAAACGAACATCAAAAACCAAATCTGCATCCAATGGCAATCCATATTTAAAACCAAAACTCACAACTTCAATACGGAAAGAAGATTGGTCTTGTTCAGATGAGAACTGTTCAGAAATAGCCTTACGCAGCTGGCGTGGAGTTAATTCTGTCGTATCAACCACGTTCTGACTCAAACTCTTAAGCGGTGACAAAAGCTCACGCTCTAGCTTGATGCCATCCAAAACACGGCCATCTGCTGCCAGTGGGTGACTACGACGTGTCTCTTTATAACGAGAAACCAATTCACCATCCGTGGCATCCAAGAATAGAATCTTGAAATTAAGTTCCTCATTGCTTTCCAATTTATCCAGAATATCGTTGATCTCATCGAAGAACAAGCGACTGCGCATATCAATGACAAGAGCAATCTTATCTGTCTCTTCACTATGTTTTACCAATTCGATAACCTTAGGTACCAAAGAAGGTGGCATATTATCAATGGTGAAGTATCCAATATCCTCAAAGGATTGAATGGCCACAGTCTTACCTGCACCACTCATCCCTGTTACAACAACTAAATTAATTTTTTTCGTTCCCATGAGACTCCCTTTCTAGTCTTTCTTCTTTCAAGGCACGAATATCGTCTGACATCTTCTCAACTTGTTGGCTAACCCCCATAATCATTTCTGTCTGCAATTTTTGAATTGTCAGAAGATCTGATTGGTCTTGTTGAACCAAGTGGTCAATTTTTTCATGCAGAAGTCGAATTTCTTCCTTAGACTGGGTATTGACGTGATAGTCGTTACGCGCTTGTAAACGGTCATAATCCGATGCTCGATTCTGACTCATCATGATCAATGGTGCCTGAACGGCCGCTAAAGTGGACAAGGCCAGATTCAACAGAATAAATGGATACTTATCAAAGGCAATCCCAAAAGGTTGAACAACATTAAGCCCCATCCAAATAGCCATAAAAGCAACGAATGACAAGATAAAAGTCCAAGATCCACCAAATCGGGCCACTTCATCCGCTACTTTTTGACCAAAAGTGATCCTACTATCCAATTGTTCTTGGATGTCTTGATCCTCGTACAATAAACTCTTGGTCACATCGTGAACGGTTTCCCGAACATGTTCGTTTTTCTCATTAGCATTAGCAATAACTTCATCAAGAAAAACTAACCTATAATCCAAAAGACTGATATTACTAATAAAATCATGTCCTCTTAAATCAGGGTAATCTTTTTTCAAAAGTATTTGCAAACGACTATTTAGACGTTCGAAATAGGAGCCATCGGTTTCATCGAACCACTCTTTAGAGATATAATCCTGAACTCTCTTAACCTGCATATTTTCGCCTTCTTTCTAGGCTCTATTATACCATATTGAAAGCTTAAACGTTCAATAGATAAAGGAAAAGAGTCCAAGACTAACCTCAGACTCCTCCATTATTGGGACAATTAATTTAAACTCTTCTTATTGGTAATTTAAAGTCCAGTAGTAAGTACCGTCACCAGCGACAACACAAGCTACTGCTGCTTGAGTAGCATCTGGACTCATGAGAAGTTCACGAATACCACTACTCAACCATTTATTGGCTACAACTGAACCATCAGATTCACGACGGTAAACAATACCATCACTGTTGTAAGTGTGTGAAATATCTTTGGCATGTGGAAGGGTTGTGCTATTGTAAAGATCATCAGACCATGTAAGTGCTGGCAAACCAGCAGCTGTACGTTGAGCATTGATTTCATTAAAGGCAGCCTTAGCTGAGTCAACTTCAACATAATCAGAGTTTTCAGTTGGTTCTACATGATAAACAAATTTAACATAACCAAATTCAACATCACTATATTTTTTGTCGTCAACACCACTCTTGAGATTAGCTGTAATAACATAGTCACGTGCCCAAGCACTGCCCTTAGAAGCGTTGAAGTTGTCAACATCTTCAATTTCCCAAGTTACATTACAATCCCAGCCAGCATTATCTAAGAATTTTGGAGCAAAATTCTTAATAACATAATCTTTGAATTCATCCACATTTTGGAATGGAAGAGCTTCACCAGCTTTACCAGTACCAACTACATTTTCAGAATACAACTTAACACTTGATGCATTGTCATCGTACATGTATTCGTCGTTTCCTGCTGGTTTATGGAAATCTGGATCAAGCTCAGGGTCATCATTGGCAGTACCATTGTAGAGTTTCCACTTACCATCAACCCATTTGTAGTAACCATCGATACCACGCGCATTATCTTCATCTGTCAATGCCACACGGTAGTAATAGGTACCGTTGTCATCTACAAATCGTGGATCTGAATACATGCGATAATCTGTTGGTGGCAATGTTGGTTTTGGCAACTTATCATAGTCAATGTTTGTTTCAGGCGCATACGGTGGTTTTTCAAGTTCAGGAGCTTCAGAACTTGTTTCTGATGTTGAACCTGTCTCAGAAGTAGCAACTGAGTCTGAGGTGATTACTGAAGTTGAATTACCTGTTGAAGCAGCATCTGAAGTTGTGGCAGAGGTTGAATCTACAGTTGACGCTACTTCTGAACTTGCTGATGAAGTTGAGTCAACAGTTGATACTGCTTCTGAACTTGCAGACGAAGTTGAATCTACAGTTGAGGCTACTTCTGAACTTGCTGATGAAGTTGAATCTACAGTTGAAGCTACTTCTGAGCTTGCTGATGACGTTGAATCTACAGTTGAAGCTACTTCTGAACTTGCAGACGATGTTGAATCTACGGTTGATGGTGCTTCTGAAGTTGCTGATGACGTTGAATCTACGGTTGATGGCGCTTCTGAAGTTGCAGATGACGTTGAATCTACGGTTGATGGTGCTTCTGAAGTTGCTGATGACGTTGAATCTACAGTTGAAGTTGTTGGAGCTTCAGAATCTGTGCTTGAAGCCTTAACAAGTACCCACTTACCATTTGAATAATAGTAATAATCGCCATTATCTTTCAAATAATAGTGAGTACCATTTTCATAACGGTAGTGAGGGTCATTTCTCAAAACCTCATAACCTGTCGTTGGTGTATTGTTAGAACCACTATTGTTGTTATTATAGTCACCACCACGAACCCAACGACCGTTATAGTTAACATAGTAGCTACCATCACTCAAGATGTAGTACAAATAGCCATTGCTATAGCGATAAGTACCTGATTCATTGTAGTTGTTGTAACCAGGATTATAGTTGTTATAGCCATAATTATAGTTATAGTTATAGCCATAGTTATAATTTGGATAGTAATTATTGTAACCGTAGTTATAGCCATAATTGTAATTATAGCCTGGGTAATAGCCATTATATCCGTAGTTATAACCATAGTTTGGATAATAGTTGTTATACCATGGATTATAAGAATAGTTATTATAGTAACCTCGGCCATAATAACTATCGGCCTGTGCATGATTGTTGCCAACTACCGTTGGTGCTAAAATAGCTGCCCCTAGGACAGCACATGAAAATAATCGTAAACTCTTTCTCATTGTCTTTTCCCCTTTTAAAAAAATATACCTTTTATAAGCAATCGCTTACATTTCCATTTACACTTTAATTGTAAGAAATAAAACTTCTATTGTCAAATTATTTTAATAATAGAAGTTTCTCAGACTAAACCAATAGAAGACTAACAAAGACCTAACTTTCTTTGTGAAAAACGGTTAGGCGGACCTCTTTTAGGGCTTAAAGGCAAGTGTTTAAACAAAAAAAGCCCTCTATTTGTATAAGGACTTTTAGCGTAACATTAACGATTATCAATATTTTCTGGGTAAAGATCGTGATTAAAGAGACGTTGCTCTGCCATCTTCTCATACTTCGTTTCAGGACGACCGTAATTATAATAAGGGTCAATCGAAATACCACCACGAGGTGTAAATTTACCCCAAACTTCCAAGTAACGGGGGTTCAAAAGCTCCACCAAATCTTTACCAATGGTATTAATACAGTTTTCATGGAAGTCTCCGTGATTACGATAACTAAAGAGGTAAAGCTTTAGAGATTTAGACTCAACGCAGAGCAGGTCTGGAATATAAGAAATATAAATACTGGCAAAATCAGGTTGCCCAGTAATAGGACAAAGTGACGTAAATTCTGGACAGTTGAATTTGATAAAGTAATCATTATCAGTATGACGATTATCAAAAGACTCTAAGACTTGTGGAGAGTATTCAAAAATATAAGGTGTCTCCTTATTACCAAGGAGAGTGAGGTTTTTCATTTCTTCTTGTTGTGACATTTTTCTTCCTTTATTGTTAATTTTTCTAGACCTTTATATGGTCAATTTTTAATCTAAATTTCTAATGTTAATCATTAAAAAAGTAAAAAAACTATCAATTCTAAGTTTATAGAATGTGAAGATTAGACTCCGCGCTCATTATCATAGAGCAGAGTATGAAGCTGAGGGAGAACACGCACATTGCCCCACGAGTCGTCAGCGGCTACTGTCTCCCAAAGCTCTTTGAGGCGATCTAATTGATGTTGGACAATATTACCTTCTGCTTTCGGTTCAGGATTACCAGCCGAAAGAAACATGACATCTGGCTGATAACGTTCTTGAATCATTTTAGCAAAGGCTAAATCATCATCGTCGAAAACAGGAACCTTAAAGGTAACTTTATCAGGATCAAGTTGTGAAACAATAAAGTCAAGGGTTTCCATATTGACTTCCATCTTGGATGATGGTGGTTTAGGACTTAAGGTTACTTGATCAATATCCTTTAACCACTCCTGCCAGCGAGAACCCTGTGTCTCAACGGCCAAAGTTACTCCTCTAGCCTTGAGTTTTGAAACGAGTTCAGCCATATTTGCCGCTAAAAGAGCTGGGTTCCCTCCAGACAGAGTAACATAGTCATAAGTTCCTAGCGCATCCAAAGCCTCAATAACTTCATCAGCTGTCATACGAGTTGGTTTCTCTGAACCATCCCAAGTGAAGGCAGAATCACACCAATCACAATGGTAATCACATCCTGCTGTCCTTACAAACATGGTCTTTTGGCCGATTGCTCGACCTTCTCCTTGAAAGGTCGGTCCAAAAATTTCAAGCACTGGTAGTTTGAGTACACGTTCTCTAGTCATCCAACCACTCCCGTCTAAACTCTGCAAAGGCTGTTGGTGTTTCATAAAGACGCACATATTCCAAACGAAGTCCTCTCTCCTCAGGCAGATGTTGACTCGTCATCTGGAAAATCCAGAAAACCATATTTTCCGCAGTTGTGTTCATATAAGGCAAAGTCTCATTGAGATAACGGTGATCTAACTGAGGTTCCAAATGGTCCTTATAAATGCGCTTAAGGTCACCAAAATCATAGGTCATGCCACGTTCATCCAAGTAACCACTAACTGCAATCTGAAGATGATAGGTATGACCATGAAGTGATTTGCATTTGCCTTCATAATTAAAGAGATGGTGAGCAGCATCAAAAGTAAACTCTTTAGAAACCATTGTACGGTGAGGATTGTAAACCAAAGACTCACCTGTTTCTTTTTTGATTTCTTTCGGTGCAAAGAACATTAAGCTTCTCCTCTTTCTGCTAGATATTTTTCAAGGCCTTTTTGACGCAAGTGACAGGCTGGGCATTCTCCACAACCAGTTCCAATAATACCGTTATAGCAAGTTAGCGTTTTTTCACGAACATAGTCAAAAGCTCCAAGTTGGTCAGCCAAAGCCCAAGTCTCAGCCTTATCTAACCACATGAGAGGGGTTTGGATAACGAAATCATAGGCCATGGCTAGATTAAGTGTGACATTAAGCGATTTGACAAAAACATCACGACAGTCTGGATAACCAGAAAAGTCTGTCTCACAAACACCCGTAACAATATCAGTAATACCACGTTGCTTAGCTAGAACAGCTGCAAAAGAAAGGAAAAGATGATTACGCCCGTCCACAAAGGTATTAGGAACTTCACCTTCTTCTGCCTCAATCTCAATATCAGATGTTAAGGCATTTTCAGTGATTTGACCAAGCAAAGACATGTCCAAAACATGGTGTTTAAGCCCTTGTTCTTGCGCAATCTCTTTAGCTACTTCAATTTCCAGGCTATGACGTTGGCCATATGCAAAAGTAACTAATTCAACTGTTTCATAATGTTTTAGAGCCCAAAATAGGCAAGTAGTAGAATCTTGACCGCCACTAAAGACGACCAAAGCTGATTGACGTTTCATAATATTCCTCTTTATTCGTGATGTCTGAGACACATAAAAAGGCCCCTTGGGGGAGCCAAAAAAACGCCAGTAATGGTTTTTTTTAGCGATGGTGTCTCCCAAACATCGAAAATGATTTATCTTTAATAGTCTAACATAGTTGAGAAAAAAAGAAAAGAGCCAAGGCTCTCTTCATTAATCAATCTCAGCGATAACTTCGATTTCAATTTTAACATCTTTAGGCAAACGTGCCACTTCTACCGCAGAACGTGCAGGGAAATCAGATGTAAAGGCAGTTGCATACACTTCGTTAAATGGAACGAAATCGTTAATGTCACTTAGGAAGCAAGTTGTTTTAACAACGTGATCAAAGTCTGTACCTGCTTCTGCCAAAATAGCACCAACATTTTTAAGAACTTGTTCTGTCTGTTCTTGAATTGTTTCACCAATGATTTCACCTGTTTCTGGTGACAATGGTACTTGACCAGAAGCAAACAAAAGGTTGCCTACGATTTTACCTTGAACATAAGGTCCGATTGCTGCTGGTGCTTTATCAGTATGAATAGTTTTTGCCATGATAGTTCTCCTTTGACTAATATGTTGCTATTATAACAAAATATTCTGAAAATTGAAACATATAATTCCAAAAAGAAAAGAATCAGCGCTAGGCTAATCCTTCTCCTACTATTTCAGATACTTTTTAACATAGCTATAGTAGTCTGGTTTTTCTTTTTTATTAAGTGCAAAGAGCATTTGGCCTAAAGATTTCACACGACTCGATTCTTATTGTAAAGGATGTGCCTACTTTACCACAATTTATCAGATAAAAAAACTCTCCCTGCACAGCAGAGAGAGTTCGTTCGGATTTTGTTAAGCAAGATGCTATTATCCAATTTAAACTTATGTAGACTAATAAAAGTCTGGAATATTAATCCATCTTTGTCCCTTTATTTATTATCTTGCCCATTTTCCACAATCCAATCAGTAAGAGAGGGAAAGAGAATAGCGTTACAAGGCCCAGGATGATAAAGACTACTACAAATCCATAACTATCGATGAACCAACCCGTCAGTGGGAAGATGACAATCATGGATAGACTAAACATCATCGAATTGATGCTCAGCATGGTTGCCCGTACACTGGATGGTAAATAGCCTTGTAAATCATTGTAGTAAATGGGTTGATAAACCGCATAAAGTGCATTGGTCAAGAGATAAACACTTAGATAGGCGAATGGAGTTCTCAACCATACCAACAGCAAGGCCAACCCTGTCAGCGCAACCAGAATTGGAAAGACTTGATTGCTATTCCATTTTTTCCCGATTTGACTAGCTAGATAAACAGCTAGAAGATTTAAGAGACTACCAACAAGCATGATGAGCGATACTTGCCAACTGGCTAGGTCACTGATTTTCTGTTGGTAGTAAAAATAAAACATACACATGATGGTTCCTAGCAGTTGATAGGTGAGCATCCAGTAAAATAAGACCGGTTTCTCCTGCCATTCTTGTTTCACCACCACCAATATCCGTTTTAAGGTTAAGCGATCTCTTTCATCACTCTTAGTTTCTGGCTCCTTCATCAGAAAAATCAAGAGAATGGAAACTAATGAAAGGCCAATCGCAATATGATAGGTCCAGGCCAAGGCTCCGTGAACAAAGAAACCAGCAACAACTGTACCTAGAGTTCGGGTGACTTCTGCCACACCAGACAAAAAGCTAGAAATCTGAAGATAGCGGTCCTTTTGACCTGCTTCAACTGCTGAATCATATAAGAAAGCCGTACTGCTCCCCGAGTCAAAATTGTAAGACCAAGCATTGACCATCATGGCAATCGCATAGATCCAAAAATTTCCCTGACCAAGTAAGATCAAGACAGAGGATCCAATACTGGCCAAGCGAGCCAAATAGAGATTGGTCTTGTAGCTAAACCGATCGGCCAACATACCTGATGGAATCTCACACAAGAGACTTGTCCCATGAAAGATACTTTCTAGTAAACCGATTTGAAGTAAGGAAAGACCATTCTGAATGAAAAATAAAATCCAAAAACTGGTGATTCCAAAATAAGATGTGAATTCCAGTCCTGCTAGAAGTGGAATATTGCCTTTGTAAGTTCTTTTAAACATCGTTTTCTCACTTTCAATATGTAATTTGATTGTTTCTAAAAGACTTACTTAGAGTTGCCTACATTTTCCTCACCTCCTTAATTTAAAGTAAAAACGCCAGTTGGCGTTTTTATTTCATATACTTTTTAACATAGCTATAATAGTCTGGTTTGTCTTTTTTATTAAGTGCAAAGAGCATTTGACCCTTAATGGGTTCTTTCTCATCATTTGGTTGTAGAAAAAGAGCAACCTCTTTGGATTTAGTTGGGAAAAATAATGTATAAGACGTTTCTTTTCCCTGATCTTTTACTTTTAGCGAATAATAGGTAAAGTCATCTTTAGACTTGGGACCATCCACTGTATAGTTATAATCCTGCTCACCAATCTTGACCTTATCTTTCTTGAAGACAATCGTATAATCCTTCTTTAAGGCATCTTGTGCCTGCCATTCACCCTCTAGTGAGGGAGCAGACTTGCTGCAAGCTACCATTGAAACCATACAAAGCAAGACCAACAGACCAAGTAACCATCTTTTCATACTTTTGCACTCCTAAAGAATTTTTCTTATGGTTTGATACGGTGCAACATACGTGGGAATGGAATAGCTTCACGGATGTGTTTTGTTCCAGCTACGAAAGTAACCATACGTTCAATACCGATACCAAAACCACCGTGTGGTACTGAACCATATTTACGAAGGTCAAGGTAGAATTCGTATTCTGAACGATCCATTCCGAGTTCATCCATTTTAGCTACAAGAGCATCGTAGTCATCTTCACGCATTGAACCACCGATGATTTCACCATAACCTTCTGGAGCCAAAAGGTCTGCACAAAGAACGCGCTCAGGATTACCAGGAACTGGTTTCATGTAGAAGGCCTTGAAGCTTGCTGGATAATTAACAACGAATGTTGGAACACCAAAATAGTTTGAAATCCAAGTTTCGTGTGGTGAACCAAAGTCATCTCCATGTTCGAGGTGCTCGTAATCAGTATCTTCATCATTTTCATGTGCTTGAAGAAGATCGATAGCTTCATCATATGACACGCGCTTGAATGGCTCAGCAATGTATTTCTTAAGAAGATCTACATCACGTTCAAGGATTTCAAGAGCTTGTGGCGCACGATCAATAACACCTTGAATAAGAGCTTTAACATAAGCTTCTTGCAAATCAAGTGACTCATCATGTGACAAGAATGAATACTCAGCATCCATCATCCAGAACTCAGTCAAGTGACGACGAGTTTTAGATTTTTCGGCACGGAAAACAGGACCAAAGTCAAAGACACGACCAAGAGCCATGGCACCAGCTTCAAGGTAAAGCTGGCCAGATTGGCTTAGGTAAGCAGGTGTACCAAAGTAATCCGTTTCAAACAATTCTGTTGAATCTTCAGCTGCATTTCCTGACAAAATTGGACTATCAAATTTGATGAAACCATTTTTATCAAAGAATTCGTAAGTTGCGTAAATAATCGCATTACGAATTTGTTGGACAGCCATTTGTTTACGTGAACGCAACCAAAGGTGACGATTATCCATCAAGAAGTCAGTTCCGTGTTCTTTTGGTGTGATTGGATAATCATGTGATTCACCGATGACTTCTACTGCTGTCACATCCAACTCGTAACCAAATTTTGAACGTTCGTCTTCTTTGACCACACCAGTCACATAAACTGATGTTTCTTGGCTAAGGCGTTTAACAGTATCAAATTTTTCAGTACCTTCTTCTTCACCGTATTTTTCGATGAAGTTAGGTTTGAAAGCTACCGCTTGGAAGAAGGCAGTTCCATCACGCAATTGAAGAAAGGCCAATTTCCCTTTACCTGATTTGTTAGCTACCCATGCACCGATAGTGATTTCTTCGCCCACGTGTTTAGGCACATCAATAATTGAAACTAATTGTTTAGACATGTAATTACTTCTCTTTTCTTTTGATCTATATTAATTCTATTTTTCCATAAAGGCTTTGATTCGGCGGACTGCTTCTTTCAAAGTATCCAAGTCTGTTGCATAGCTAAGTCGAATATTTTCAGGCGCGCCGAATCCTGCACCTGTTACCAAAGCGACTTCAGCCTCCTCAAGAATAGCGTTTGTAAAATCATTAACATTTGTGTAGCCTTTGATTTCCATCGCTTTTTTAACATTAGGGAAGAGGTAAAAGGCACCTTGAGGTTTGATGACTTCAAAGCTAGGCACTTCAGCTAGGAGTGGATAAATCGTATTCAAACGTTCCTCAAAGGCCTGACGCATTTCTTCGATAGAAGATTGATCACCTGTTAAGGCTTCAATAGCAGCATATTGAGAAACTGCTGTAAGATTTGATGTCGTTTGACTGATAATCTTAGCCATACCTGAAATAATTTCTGGATCTCCGACAGCAAAACCAACACGCCAACCTGTCATAGCATAGGTCTTGGAAACACCATTAATCACAATTGTTTGCTTACGAATGGCATCTGAAAGACTTGAAATTGGAGTAAAGGTATTGCCATTATAGACCAAACGGCCATAGATATCATCTGCTAAAATCAAAATATCGTGCTCAACCGCCCAGTCACCGATTGCTTGCAATTCTTCCTTGCTGTAAATCATTCCTGTTGGATTTGATGGAGAATTAAGCAAGACAACTTTAGTTTTTTCAGTGCGAGCAGCTTCAAGTTGTTCAACTGTTGCTTTAAAGTGATTAGCTTCAGTCGTTTGGAAAGTGACTGGAACACCCTCAACCATTTTAACTTGGTCTACATACGAAACCCAGCAGGGTGTTGGAATAATGACTTCATCACCAGGATTGATGACCGTAGCAAAGAAAGCATATAAGATAAACTTCGCACCAGTGCCGACAACAACCTCATTTGGTTTTACAGCATAGCCATAGAAGTTTTCCATGTAAGTGCTAATCGCATCCTTAAGTTCTGGAAGTCCAGAAGCTACGGTATAGAAACTTGCCTTACCATTTTCAATAGAGGCAATGGCAGCATCTTGAATGTTCTTAGGTGTTACAAAATCTGGTTCACCAAGTGTCAAACTCAAGATATCACGTCCTTGAGCTTTAAGAGCTTTAGCACGCGCACTGGCAGCTAAAGTAACACTTTCTTCCATTTGTAATACACGATTTGATAATTTTGTCATTTCATTATAGTCCTTCCACTTTAATAACCTGACCTGAGATAAAATCAACCAGATAATACTGGGTTCCTGACTTCACTTCCCAAATAGGAGTTTTGCCATACTTTCCTAGGTGGACATAGGATATATCCTTAGCACCATAGGCTTTAGCAGCTTTCTTAGCCACTGACTTACTAATACCATCCGATTGCTTGTAGATATCAACCTCACCTGAATCATGACTCACGATAACAGCCAGTTTCTCACCTTGACCAGACTTTCCAAGAAGTCCGTAATAGGTAGCCTCACCATGGTAGATATCAAATTCAGTAACAGTCTTAATATCTGCTTTGCTCTCTGCTATGGCAATAACCTTCTTTTCAGCGTCTACGTAAGGCTTAGTCGCTACAATAAGAATAGCAGTCAAAGAGGCAATTAAGGTCACAACGATTACAATTATTCCAAAAATGAACTGTTGCTTTTTGGTCCAGGGTGAACGTTGTTTACGCATAATGCCTCCTAAAAAAGTTTCTGAATTTATTATATCAGAAAATGATAAATCTTTACATAGCAATATAGCTAGTATTGAGCAATTAAGTCTATCTTTTTTATAAGTCAGTAAAATTTATAAAACCTAAGTAATCTTAGAAAAGGTTGGTTTTAAAAAGTTAACTTTCTTGTTCTAAGAAATCCTGAATATCCTCTTTGACTTCCTCGAACTTAGCGGGCTTAAGCGCAACTTCTTGTGTCACTTCTTTTAGAAATAGTTTTCCATAACTCTTAACGAGCGGGCGATTATCCATAAGAAGAATAGCCGAGCGCTGTTCTGGACGTCTTTGAGCACGTCCAATAGCTTGTTTAAAACGTAAAACCGTCATGGGAAGACTGTAACTATCAAAGGTGCTCTTTCCTTGCTTAGAAAACCAAGATTCAATCTTTTGATAGAATGGATCCTTAGGATTGTCAAACGGCAGACGTGCAATAACCTCAATTACCCTATCTTGTTGGGCAAAGTCAACACCTTCCCAGAACGACCCCATACCAAGAAGGAGATTGGTCTCACCTCTATCAAAACGTTTTTTGACATTAAAAGCAGTCCCATTTTTCTCTTGAGTTAGGTGACGAACTTCCCTATGATCCAATAAATCTGAAACAGCCATCATACTCTTTCGAGACGTGAATAGTACTAAAATTGGATATTCCATTTCAGATAGCTTCTGGAGACGTTTTGCAAGAGCAACTTCATACTCTTCCTCAGAAGAAACACCAATCATAGGCATACTTTGATCAATCCAAATAGCTTGATTGGGTAAAGTGTCCATTGGGAGGCTAACCTTGCGTACCTGATCTAAGCCCAACAAATCAGCCACATCTACATCAGGTCCCACATCAATAGTTGCTGAAACAATTATCACTTTTTGGGCACTTGGTAGATAAGCAGAAAGCTCTAAGAGCTCTTTGCGTGACGCCTTTAAATAAGTCACACGATGTTCTTGATAATAATCTGTTTCAAGCCAGAAATGGCTGTAAAGCGGTGTCTTCAGTGGAGACAACATCTCCATAAAATCACTTTCACCTTCCAGTTCAGAAATGGTTTGTAGCAAACGATCTAATTGCTGGCGATTATACTGCTTCTGAGGAAATTGTTGATGTTCTTGGATTAGATGGCTAACTTCAAACTGCAGATTTTCGAGCAATCGTTGTTGAAGCAAGCTTTGACTACCACTATCAAGAATTCGATGAATATGTTGCAACAGGACAGTAAGATTGACTTGATGACGTGAAAATTGTTCCAAAGCCAGAACCATCTTTTGCCCCTCATCAATCACAAGAGTTTTTCCTCGAACAAAATCATGATCATCTTCCATACGCGTCAACAGATAAGCATGGTTGGTCACAACTACCCTAGCTTCCTGGGCTTTTTGGTAGGACTGTTGCCAAAAATCATATTCAGCAAAAAGACTATCAGCTTTTAACTTACCATCGTGCTTAATCTCATCAAAATAAGCCATATAGCGCTGTTTTTGTCTGATTTCGTCAAGATCCCCTGTCTCTGTTTCAGTCAACCACACCAAAAGTTGCATTTTGTAACGATTAATCAAACGGTTACTATCCTGACGAAGTAAGGTTTGGTAGAAGGCATCTAACTTGATATAATTCTGAGGTCCTTTGAGACTATGGAAGTTAATATTAAAGACATCCGATAAGGCTGTAGCTTCCTGATTCATAATCTGATTTTGAAGGAGCTTGGTCGGAACAGCCACTACCACTTTATCTACATCAGATTGCGCCAACAAAGGAAGCAAATAGCCATAAGTTTTTCCGATTCCAGTCTGCGCCTGAATCATGGAAATATCAGTATTATCAAGCTCCCTTCTTACTGCCTCAGCAAACTCTTTTTGTTTAGGCCTTGATTCCAAATCTAAGAGTGCAATATTGGTATCAAAATCTTGAGACAGTTTTCGTTCAGACTTATAAGTCAAAGGTCTACGAAGAACAATTCCAGATTCTTCAAGCATGACATATTCTTTTGAAAGGCCTAAATTTTGACCTCTTATAGCATCACGAATAACCAACTCAGTCTCAAAAAGAAGATTATCTGAAAAGGTCAAAAGCATCTCAATGGTCTGTCTAGGTAAGCTGGCAATCTTATCCATCAAATGAAATAAAAGCTGTCCGGTCGCTCTCGCATCTTCAATAGCGGTATGGGCCTGAGCTAGGTCAAGATTAAGAACCTTGGATAAATGGGAGAGTTTATATTGTTCCAGTGTCGGATAAAAGACCTGAGCCAATTCGACAGTATCCACACGAGGAGTCCTTAGTTCGAAGCCCTCCATGAAAAGTGCCTCTGCAAGCAAATTGGCATCAAATTTAACATTATGGGCAACAAAAATACAGTCCTCAATCAGTTCAAAAATGGTTCTAGCAATTTCTGAGAAATCTGGGGCTTGAGCCAACTGCTGATCAGTAATCCCTGTTAAATGAATAATGTGATCATCTAGTTCTTGGTGTGGGTTAACATCACTCGCAAATTCGTCAAACACCTGACCATTTTGCATGATGACAATTCCCACCTGTATAATACTAGCCGTTGACGAAGCGGAGGTCGCTTCCAAGTCAACAATAGCATATTTATTCGTGTTTTTTTCACTCATAGTGACCTTATTATAGCATATCCAAAGCCCCAAAAAAAGACAAAGCCATCATTCTGATATTGGAAAAAGCCTGAAATTCGTGCTACACTAGAGCTATGAAAATAAGACGAATTTTAAATCCTGTTGCCCAGGAAAACACCTATATTTTAGAAAACGATACAGCCTGTCTAGTCATTGATCCAGGAAGTGATACTTCTGCTATCTTAGCTGAGCTTAAAGCAAGTGATAAACCTGTTGCTGCTATCCTCTTGACACATACACACTACGATCACATTATGAGTGTTGAGGCAGTCCGTCAAGCTTATAATTACCCTCCTGTTTATGTTGCAGAGGCTGAAAAAGACTGGTTGATGAATCCTATTGATAATTTATCGGGACTTCCACGTCATGACGATATGGAAGACGTTATTGTCAATCCAGCAGAATACTACTTCGATTTCACTCAGGACTATAACATCGAGGATTTCCAGTTTAAAGTTGTTCCAACCCCAGGACATTCTATCGGGGGCATTTCTTTAATTTTCGATGAAGAAGAAATCGTCTTTTCTGGTGATGCCCTCTTTAAAGAAACAATTGGACGCTGGGACCTCCCAACAGGAAACCACGATCAGTTACTCACTAGTATTCGAGAGCAACTCTTCACCCTTCCTAACCACTACAAGGTATTCCCCGGACACGGTTGGGACACTACTATAGGCCACGAAAAAAACTTTAACCCACATTTTTCATAAGAATAAAAGCTCAGCAAACTATAAAGCTGGGCTTTTTACATGCATAAAAAAGAAGGTCTAAAGACCTTCTTACTTGAAATACTAGATTGTATTTATTTAGATTTGATATAGTTAACACCATCAGCTTTTGGTGCTACTGCTTTACCAAAGAATGCAGCCAAGACAATAATTGTCAAGACATATGGTGCAATTTGCAAGTAGACGTTTGGTACATGTGAAATAAGCGGAAGTTGTTTCCCGATAATTGCCAATGATTGTGACAAACCGAAGAATAAACTTGAGAGCATAGCTCCAACTGGATTCCAACGACCAAAAATCATAGCAGCCAAGGCGATGAAACCAGGACCTGCAATCGTCGTAATAGCAAAGTTGTTAGAGATGGATTGAGCATAAACTGCACCACCAACACCACCAAGGAATCCTGAAATCATGACACCATAGTAGCGCATACGGTAAACATTAATACCAAGTGTATCCGCTGCCTGTGGGTGCTCACCTACTGAGCGAAGACGCAAACCAAAGCGAGTCTTGAAGATAACCCACCAAGACACAACTGAAACCAAAATCGCTACATATGCAATCAAGGAAACGTTCGTAAAGAAGACTTTACCCAAGACTGGAATGTGGCTCAAAATTGGAAATGATACAGTTTTAAAGTTATGGCTAATAGCTGGTGTTTGGCCGGCACCAAAGATAACACGTGTCAGAAAGACTGCTAAAGATGGAGCAATCAAGTTCAATACCGTACCAGAGACAACATGATCCGCACGGAAATTAATGGTCGCAACCGCGTGGAGCAATGAGTAAACAAGACCAATAAGACCTGCTACAATTGCGGCAATCCAAGGAGTTGCATCACCAAAACTATCTGCAAAATTCAAGTTAAAGAGAACACCTGCGAAGGCTCCAATAACCATGATTCCCTCAAGACCGACATTTACGATACCGCCTCGTTCAGAGAAAGTACCACCGATACTTGTGAAAATCAATGGTGCTGAGTATTTCAGCATAGAGGCAACAATCAAGGCTAAAATTGTAATGAAGTCCATATTAGTTTTGTCCTCCTTTAGCTTTCACTGACTTTTGACGAGGGCGAACCCAATATCTAATAATATAGTTAGCACCGACAAAGAAGATAATCAAAGCAGATACAACGTCGATAACTTCAGGAGGCACACCAATCATACCACTCTTACCTACAGACAAGACACCATAAAGAAGGGCAGCAAACGGAATACCAATAGGTGAATTAGTAGCCAAAAGAGCAACCGCCATACCGTTCCAACCAATTGCCAATGAAGAGTTTTGAACAAAGGCATTTTGGAAGGTACCAAGTCCTTCTACTGTTCCTCCAAGTCCACAAAGGGCACCTGAAATAATCATAGACATGATAATAACACGTTTTGATGACATCCCTGCATATTCAGATGCATGAGGGTTAAGACCTACAGATGTAATTTCAAAACCAGTTGTTGTTTTCTTGAGCATGAACCAAACAAGGAAAACTGCTGCAAGAGCAAGGAAGAAACCAATATTAAAACGTGAGCCACCGGTTAGAGAGGATAAGAATTCTGTTTGATAGCTTGCAGAGGCTGCGACCTTATTAGATGCTTCTGATGAACGTAACATGTCGGCTGTAAAACCAAATCGAACAATATTGTTTGCTACATACAAAATGATGTAGTTCATCATGATGGTAACAATGACCTCACTAGTTCCCAAGTAAGCACGAAGAATACCCGGAATTGCACCAGCGATACCACCAGCTACTAGACCGATGATTACTGTACAGAAAACTGAAACTACTTTTGGTAATTCTGGAAATGATAATGCAAACCATACAGCCAAAGTCCAACCTGCTAAAGCCTGACCAGGCAAACCAACGTTAAAGAAACCAGCTTTAGATGCTACAGAAAATCCGAGTGCGATAAGAATCAAGGGACTCATGGCACGAAGAATTTCACCAATATTTTTCAAAGAACCGAAGGCTGTACTGAAGAGATCATAGTAAGCCCAGAATGGATCGTAACCAAAGATTAACATCAATACAGCCCCGATCAACATTCCCAAGAGGACAGCAATCAAAGGAACTGCCCAATTTTGTGTTTTCTTAGACATTTGCTTCCTCCTTATTCAATTGTCCACCAGCCATTAGGATACCAAGATCTTGCTTATTCGTTTCAGCAGGATCTAGGATACCTTGAATTGCACCATCGTAGATAACTGCAATTCTGTCTGACATATCAAGAATTTCATCCAATTCAAAGCTGACTACAATAACAGCCTTACCTTTATCACGCTCAGCGATAATACGTTTACGAATGTATTCAATGGCACCTACGTCAAGACCACGAGTTGGTTGACTGACAATAAGAAGCTCTGGGTCACGGTCAATTTCACGGGCGATAACAGCTTTTTGTTGGTTACCACCAGACAAGTCACCACCAGCAATCAACTCTCCAGCACCACGAACGTCAAATTCTTCCATCAATTCTCGAGCTTTAGCATTGATAACATTATAGTTCAAGATACCATTTTTCGAATTTGGCTCCTTGTAGTAGGTTTGAAGGGCAATATTTTCAGCTACTGTCATTTCAAGAACCATACCGTCACGGTGACGGTCTTCAGGAATATGACCAACACTCATCTCTGTAATCTGACGAGTTGTCTTATGAATAATAGATTCACCCTTGATAGTAATGTCACCAGACTTAACTTTACGTAGTCCAGTAATCGCTTGAACAAGCTCTGTTTGACCGTTACCATCAATACCGGCAATACCGATGATTTCACCCGCACGAACATCTAAAGATAAGTTCTTAACGGCAGGAACACCACGGTTCTCATTAACCACCAAATCTTTAATAGAAAGAACAACTTCTTTTGGATTTGAAGGAATTTTTTCTGTTTTAAAGGAGACATGACGACCAACCATCATTTCGGCCAAGTCAGCATTTGTTGATCCTTCAATTGTCACTGTATCAATTGATTTACCACGACGGATAACTGTGACACGGTCAGAAACCGCACGAATCTCATCCAATTTATGGGTGATAAGGATAATTGACTTGCCTTCTTTGACCAAGGTTTTCATGATGTTTAGAAGTTCAGTAATTTCAGACGGAGTCAATACCGCAGTCGGTTCATCGAAAATCAAAATATCAGCACCACGATACAGAGTCTTAAGGATTTCAACACGCTGTTGAGCACCAACAGAAATATCTGCCACCTTAGCTGTTGGATCTACCGCAAGACCATATCTTTCAGAGAGCTCAGTAATTTCCTTAATAGCCTTCTTCATATCAAGGACACCACCAGCTTTGGTTACCTCACTACCCAGGATGATATTCTCAGCAACTGTAAAAGCTTCAACCAACATAAAGTGTTGGTGAACCATCCCAATCCCCAATTTCGTTGCTTTCGAAGGTGAATCAATCGTCACCTCTTGTCCATTAACCTTAATAATCCCGCTTGTTGGCTGTAAAAGACCTGCAAGCATGTTCATTAAGGTTGACTTACCAGCACCATTTTCACCGAGGAGGGCATGGATTTCTCCTGGTCTCACATCAAGATTGATATGATCATTTGCCACAAATTCACCAAATTTTTTGGTAATATCGTGCATCTCAATGATATTTGGCTTCGTCATACAATCTCCTTTCAAGAATTATTTTTATATCAGCAAAGGGAAATATAAACTGCTTCCCTTTGCTGAGACAAAAATTGTCCCAGTTTAGATATTATGGATTATTTGCTAAGACCATCAGTTGGTTTCAATTCACCATTCTTGATTTGTTCTTTAGCTTTTTCTACTGCATCCTTGATATCAGAAGGAAGCTTAGATGTTACGATGTCAACACCACCATCTTTGATACCATAAGTCTTAGTAGAACCACCTTCAAATTTATCGCCTTTAAGTTGTCCGTTAGCGATATCTTTAACAACTGTACCAACTTTTTTGATTGTTGAAGTCAAAACAAAGTTAGATTTTTTCTTGTCTGAAGATGTATAGTTACCTTCTGCATTTTGGTCACGGTCAACACCGATTACCCAAACTTTCTTATCGCTGTCAGCATCAAGTTTTTCGTTAACTTCTTTAGCTGCTGTGAAGACACCAGTACCAGTACCACCAGCTGCTTGATAGATTACGTCAACGCCTGAAGCGTACATAGTTGAAGCAATTGTTGTACCTTTAGCAGCGTCTGAGAATGATTCAGCATATTGAACTTGTACATCGATGTCTGGTTTTACAGATTTAGCACCTGCTGTGAAACCAGCTTCAAAACGTGTAATTGTATCTGATGTTTGACCACCAATGAAACCAACTTTATTTGTTTTTGATTGCATTGCTGCTGCGATACCTGCAAGGTAAGCACCTTCGTTATCAGCAAACAAAACGCTCTCAACATTCTTTTGGTCTTTGATGACATCATCAATGATTACGTAGTTAACATCTTCATGTTCCTTAGCAGCATCTGAAACAGCATCATGAAGGGCAAAACCAACACCAAAGATGAGGTTGTAACCTTGGCTTTGAGCAGCTGACATATTGTTTGCAAAGTCAGACTCTGAGTTTGATTGGAAGTAAGTAAAGCCAGAATCTTTTTTAAGTTTGTTAGCTTTACCCCACTCTTGGAGTCCTTCCCATGCTGATTGGTTAAATGATTTATCATCTACCCCACCAGTATCTGTAACGATAGCAGCTTTAACTTTAGAATCAGCTGATGATCCACCGCGTCCGCCACGAGCACATGCTGCAAGACCAAGTGCTGCTACAGCAACAAGGCCAAGACCGATAATTTTCTTGTTCAATTTCATCTTGAACACTCCTCCTATAACTTGCAAGAAAACTTGCTTAATAAAGAATAAAACAACTAGACTATTGTAAGTCTGTAAAAGAGTATGGTAACAACTCTCCGACTGTCATCTCGACTGTCGATTTATCTTCAGCGATAAGAATCACTTTAGAATCGGATTTAAAAAATTCAACCATCACTTGGCGACATGCACCGCATGGTGATATAGGCTCTTTGGTATCACCGTAAACAGCGAGACACTCAAAATCACGGTGTCCTTCAGATACCGCTTTAAAAATAGCCGTTCTTTCTGCACAATTGGTCAATCCAAAAGAGGCATTTTCTATATTGCAGCCTTGAAAGATTTCTCCATTTTTTGTAATCAAAGCCGCACCAACTCTAAACTTAGAGTAGGGAACATAGGCATTTTCAGCTGCCTCTTGTGCTGCATTTATCACTTGCTCTTTTTCAATAACTGTCATGACTTTCTTGCCCTTTCATTATGGCCACTCCTGACGAAGTACCAATACGGGTTGCACCAGCTTTGATAAAGGCTTTAGCCGCCTCAAGTGTACGTGCTCCACCAGATGCCTTGACTCCCATAATAGGACCAACAGCTTCTCGCATAAGTTCAATATCTTCAATGGTAGCACCACCAGTAGAAAACCCTGTAGATGTCTTCACAAAATCTGCACCTGCCAGTTTTGCTAATTGGCAAGCTTCGACCTTTTCTTCATCAGTCAATAGACAAGTTTCAATAATAACCTTCACAAGTTTTCTTCCACTAGCTTCAACAACAGCTTTAATATCGTCTTCAACTAATTTAAGATTTCTAGATTTAAGAGCACCGATATTGATTACCATATCAATTTCATCCGCCCCATTGGCAATAGCATCCTTGGCTTCAAAAGCCTTAACTGCAGAAGTCGATGTTCCCAAAGGAAAACCGATAACCGTACAAACTTTAACAGAACTATCTTTTAGCAATTCAGCTGCCGTTTTGACCCAAGTTGGATTAACACAGACGCTGGCAAACTCATACTTCTTAGCCTCATCAATTAAGGAAAGAATCTGTTCTTTATTAGCATCAGCTTTTAGTAAGGTATGGTCAATATAGCTATTAACAGACATAAACAAACTCCTTGATTAGGATTAAATTAAGTGTTAGCGAATTATTTTTAATATTTCTGTCGTTTCTTTACATTCACTACCCATAATAACATTTTTTTCGAATTCAGTCAGCATTTTTTCAGATAAAATTTCTTGGCTATAGACCTTGGCAATAAGGTCTCCCTGAGTCACAGAATCGCCAACTTTCTTTTCAAATACAATTCCTGTTTCATAATTAAGACTATCTGACTTCGTAGCTCGACCTGCTCCTAATTGCATAGCAAATTTTCCAAATGCCATTGCAGGTAACTCTTTAATGTAACCTGTTTCATGAGCATGAATATCTGTCACGACAGGAGCACTGCTATGACGATAAAGATCAGTCAAATCACCACCTTGAGCTTGAATGAGTTCTTCAAACTTAGCAAGGGCTTTTCCACCCACTAAGTGCTGACGAATCTCTTCCTGACTAGCTTCAACCTGAGCCAAATCTAATAGAATCTCAGCCAACTCACAGATAAAGTCAGTGATATCTTCACGTCCCTTACCTTGCATAATTTCAATAGCCTCTGTGATTTCTAAACGGTTACCAATAGCCTTACCTAGTGGCTGGCTCATATCTGTAATAACTGCAATCGTTTCACGATTGACCTCATGACCTAGTGCAACCATGGTTTCAGACAACTTCTCAGCGTCAGACATATTTTTCATAAAAGCGCCTTGACCAACAGTAACATCCAGTAAAATCTTATCAGCGCCTGCTGCAATCTTTTTGGACATAACAGAGCTTGCGATTAGAGGAATGGAATCTACTGTTGCAGTGACATCACGCAAGGCATAAAGAAGTTTATCAGCCTTAACCAAATGCTCAGACTGACCAATAAGGGAAATCCCAATGTCTTTAACTTGCTGAATGAATTCTTTCTTACTACGCTCAACCTGATAGCCTTTGATAGACTCTAATTTGTCAATCGTTCCACCTGTGTGTCCGAGACCACGACCACTCATCTTAGCCACTGGAACACCAAAGCTAGCTACAAGCGGCATCAGAATGATGGTTACCTTATCACCAACACCTCCGGTCGAATGTTTATCTACCTTAACACCTGGAATTTCTGACAAATCATATTGTTCACCTGAAGCAACCATATCAGTGGTCAAATCATGGATTTCACGAATAGACATACCTTGATAATAAATCGCCATCGCCAAAGCAGCTATCTGATAGTCTGGTATTTCCCCAGACACATAGCCATTAATGAGATATGAAATTTCCTCTGTGCTTAACTCGCCACCATCTCTTTTCTTTTCAATTAAATCAACTGTTCTCATAATTTCTCACTTCTAAGGATATAATATCCTTTAGCCTTTTTAACGACTTCAGCATTACCAAACACATCCTCCATCTTAGCCTTAGCTGACGGAGCACCTTGTTTTTTCTGAATAACAATAGTTAGGTTACCACCTTGATTGAGATAATCATATGCCTCCTCGATAACTTGATGAACCACCTTCTTGCCCGCACGGATAGGTGGATTAGAAATAATATAGTCAAAACTTCCAGTGACATTTTCATAGATATTTGATTGGAAGATAGTAGCTTCAACCTTATTTCGTTGAGCATTTTGTCTAGCTAAATCAATCGCCCTACTATTGATGTCGATCATAGTGACTTTAACTCCTTGGACCTTGGCTAAACTGATACCGAGAGGACCATAGCCACAACCCACATCTAAAAGCGTTTTGCCAGCTTCCAAATCCAATGCACTCAAAAGCACTTGACTCCCAAAATCAATCATTTTTTTAGAGAAAACCCCAGCATCTGTATAAAACTGAAAACTTTCTCCTAATAAATTAACCTTTAAATCATGAATATCATGAGCCGCATCTGGCGTCTCAGCATAATACATTTTTGACATTATTTTTTCCTTCTAGATAGTACTTTTTCTTTATCGTATCATAAATAGCAAAGTAAGACTAGTGAAATGACAAGGCTTACATTCGACCTTTTTTTCTGCTATAATATTATTTATGCTAAATGAATTTATCAATTTCGAAACGATATCACGCAAGGAATGGCAACGCCTTCATAAAGAGGACAATGCCCCATTGACTGCAGAAGAACTGGATTCCATTCGAAGCCTTAATGATAAGATTGATGTGCAAGAAGTTAGTGACATTTATCTTCCCCTTATCAATCTCATTCGTATCTATCAGAAAACTGCCAACGATCTAACCTTTTCTAAGAGTATCTTTTTACAAAAATCACAGACTAACCGTCCATTTATTATTGGGGTATCTGGTTCAGTTGCTGTTGGCAAATCCACTACCAGTCGTTTGCTTCAACTCTTGTTGCAGCGTACCTTTCCCCAATCTAATGTTGAACTTGTGACAACTGATGGCTTTCTCTATCCTAACCAAACCTTGAAAGAAAAAGGCATCCTTAATCGTAAGGGCTTCCCTGAGTCCTACGATATGCCACTTCTTCTCAACTTTTTAGATACTATAAAAAATGGTGGTGATGTCAATATTCCTGTTTACTCTCATGAAATTTATGATATTGTACCAGGACTTACCCAAGAAATCAGACAGCCTAATTTTTTAATTGTCGAAGGGATTAATGTTTTCCAGAACCCTATTAACCAACGGCTCTACATGAGTGACTATTTCGATTTTTCTCTCTTCATTGACGCTGAAGTTAATAATATCGAATCCTGGTATCTCGAACGTTTTCAAACCCTTCTTGAGCTCGCCAAAAAAGATGAAAACAACTACTACCATCGTTTCACTAAATTTAGTAAGGATGAAGCTTTATCTTTAGCACAAAAAACCTGGCGTGATATCAATTTGGTTAACCTGGAAAATTATATCGAACCTACACGAAGTCGAGCTGAACTGATTCTTCACAAGGGAGACAATCATAAAATCGACTTCATCCACTTAAAAAAATAGAAAAAGCTTGCCAAGGGGCCTAAAATAACGTATAATGACATAGTTAGATAAATTTTGGAGGTGAAAACATTGGCAAATATTAAATCAGCTATCAAACGCGCTGAACTTAACGTTAAACAAAACGAAAAAAACTCAGCTCAAAAATCAGCTTTGCGTACTGCTATTAAAGCATTCAACGCTAACCCAACTGAAGAAGCTTACCGTGCTGCATCAGCTAGCATCGATAAAGCCGCTTCTAAAGGTTTGATTCATAAAAACAAAGCAAGCCGCGATAAATCACGTCTTGCAGCTAAATTGGCTAACTAATTGAAAGCTCCATTTAGGAGTTTTTTTATTACCTAAAAAACCTGCTAGATTATCGTCTAGCAGGTTTTCTTTATTAATTAAACTCCGGTGATCTTAACTTCAAAAATCGTTCCCTTTGGTTGATTATCTTTAACAACAATTGTTCCTTTAAGGGCTAAAACAATTTGTTGCGCTAGGGATAAGCCAAGTCCAAACCCACCTTTTTGTCTGGTTCTAGCCTTATCTACGCGATAAAATCGATCAAAGATTTTTTTCTTATCACTATCTGATATTCCAGGACCATTATCAGCTACAGAAATATAAAGATGCCGGTCATTAGTGCGGACAGTAAAGGTAACATGTCCGTCATCTTCCGTATATTTAATCGCATTATCAAATAAGATGGTCATTAACTGTTTCAATAACGTTTTATCAGTCTGGATTGGACGACCAACTTGGTTTTGAGCCGTGAAACCTTTCTCATTTTCTTCTGCAATCATGGCATAGTTGGTAAAGACTGTATCAAAGAAAGCAGGTTCTAAGGTTTCGATTTCTGGTTTAATACCATCGTCACGACGAGCCAAGTTCAAAAGATTAGTCGTCAAAAGACGCATGTTGCGTACTTCATCAAGACTTGAAGCAATATTCTCTGAATTATCTAGAATGGTGCTCTCAGGCTTGCGGAAAAGAACTTCTAATCTGTTTTGAATCACAGCAAGCGGTGTCCGTAACTCATGGCTAGCATTCTCAACAAAAGCCTTCTGCTTCTCCAAGCTTTCCTGGATAGGACGTCTTGACCACTTAGCCAAATACATACTAGCCGCAACAGATAAAAGCCAGAAGAAACTCATCATGATGACAATTAGCTTAACATAACGTTCAGTGGCTTCTTCCAATTGAGTTGTATTAATCGCAATAACAAGGTACTTAGCATCAGGATAGAGGCTATTATCTACTTTTTCAGTAATCAGACGGTACTTTTCCGTTTGATCGAAATAATTCTGAGCACTTCCCTTGCTGATAACATCAATGTTATTTTTGTCTATTGGTAAATTGGATAAGCTTGAAAATTTATCAACAACATTAAGGACTTTTCCATTCTTATCAAGTACCAAGACACTAGTATTTGCCGCAACAGATAAATCGTGAGGGGTATCTTCAATTTTTGATTTCTTCTTAGGCTCTTTCTTAGAGCCACTCGAGTCAGGTGTTTCAGCTGTCGACTCTTTAGTATCATAGGCTTGGTAAATGGTTGTCGTATTATTTTGATCTACCTCAGAAGTCAGAAAAAGTTCCCGTTTTAGCATTTCCATTTCTAAATAAGAATTGGTTTTAGTGGCTGCCATTTTCAGACTAGAGTCCACATTGGAATAAACGCCGTAACTCAGAATCTGCAAAATCATGACAGTCATGATAAGGAAAATACCAGAAAAAGTGGCAAAGAAATGAATGAACGACTTAAATCCGTCTGACTTGATTCTCCTAAAGAGATAATTGAAAAATTTAGTCAGCATTCTTCAAAATATACCCCACACTTCTCAAGGTTTGGAGATTGGCAGCAAAGTCTGTTCCTTTAAGTTTCTTACGAATTTTAGAAACATAAACCTCAACAACTGATACTGTGGTATCACTATCAAATCCCCAAAGACGGTCAAAAATTTGTGACTTAGGCAAAATTACGTTTTGATTTTGTAAGAAGTAAACTAATAAATCAAACTCTTTACCAAGAAGTTCTACTTCTTTATCCCCCACAAAGGTTGAATTTGTAGCAAGATTGACACGAACATCACCAAAAGAAAGTGTGTTTTGGTCAAATTTACCAGATCGTTTCAAAAGTGCTTGAATACGCATCTTCAACTCTTCTAAATAGAAAGGTTTGGTTAGATAGTCGTCTGCACCCAGTTCAAAGCCATGACCCTTATCATCTAGACTTTCCTTAGCCGTCATGATAAGTACAGGAGTTGTTACACCTTTTTCACGTAATTCTCTAAGAACCGTGAAACCATCTTTTTCAGGTAACATAAGGTCTAAAAGAATCAAATCATAGACGCCACTTTCAGCTTCGTAGAGACCTTCATCTCCATCAAAGACTTGCATCACATCAGCAAAGTCATCTAAAAAATCAAAAACTGAGTTCGACAAACTCAAATCATCTTCTACTAGTAGTATTTTAATCATAGTTATCCCCCTTGTTAGGTGTCAAAGATACAAATAACACTTTGACTAAGTTTTATCATTATATCTAAAATAGACGTAATCATCTAGTGCTTTGATCTTATTTTATTTAGATTTAGTCTACTAAACTTTCCTTAAGTTTTTCATAACTCTAACAAAAAAACAGCACCAATAGGTACTGTTTATATCGATATTTCTTCTTAGAACAAACCAACAGCTGTTCCGTCTTCAGCTACGTCCATCTTGAGGGCTGCTGGTGCTTTTGGAAGACCAGGCATTGTCATGACGTCTCCTGTAAGAGCTACGATAAATCCAGCACCTGTTTTAGGAACAAATTCACGGATAGTGATATCAAAACCTTCTGGTGCTCCAAGTAAGAATTGGTTATCTGAGAAGCTATATTGTGTTTTAGCCATACATACTGGCAATTTATCCCAACCGAATTCTGCAAATTGTTTGAGTTGGTTCTTAGCTTTTTTCTCGAAGACAACTGATTTACCACCATAGATTTCAGTAACAATCTTAGTGATTTTTTCTTCCAAGCTATCATCATCAGAATAAAGACGTTTATAGTCGGCATTACCATTTTCAACAGCATCAACTACTGCGTTGGCAAGGTCAATACCACCATCAGCACCATTAGCCCAAACGCTAGCCAATTCAACAGGAACATCGATTTCTGCACAAAGTTCTTTAAGGGCTGCAATTTCAGCTTCTGTATCAGCAACAAACTCGTTAATAGCAACGACTGCTGGAAGACCAAATTTACGAACGTTTTCTACATGACGTTTCAAGTTTGCGAAGCCATCACGAACGGCCTGAACATTTTCTTCAGAGAGGTCAGTTTTGGCTACCCCACCGTGCATTTTGAGAGCACGAAGTGTTGCAACAATAACAACGGCATCAGGAGTTGTTGGGAGGTTTGGAGTCTTGATATCAAGGAATTTTTCAGCACCAAGGTCAGCACCGAAACCTGCTTCAGTAATCGTATAATCAGCCAAACGAAGAGCTGTAGCTGTAGCTAGAACTGAGTTACATCCGTGAGCGATGTTGGCAAATGGACCACCGTGTACCAAGGCTGGTGTCCCATAAATTGTCTGTACCAAGTTTGGTTTGATGGCATCTTTAAGAATAAGGGTAAGCGCACCTTCAATTTCAAGATCACGTACATAAACTGGTGTACGATCATAACGGTAGGCAACTACAATATTTGCCAAACGTTCTTTAAGGTCATTAATATCAGTAGCCAAGCAAAGAATCGCCATGATTTCAGACGCAACAGTAATATCAAAACCATCTTCACGTGGAATACCATTAAGTGGTCCGCCAAGACCAACGTTTACATGACGAAGCGCACGGTCATTAAGGTCAACCACACGTTTCCAAATGATACGGCGTTGGTCAATGCCGAGAGCATTTCCTTGATGAATATGGTTGTCAAGAAGGGCTGACAAAGCATTATTCGCTGTAGTAATAGCGTGCATATCCCCTGTGAAGTGGAGGTTGATATCTTCCATCGGAAGCACTTGAGCGTAACCACCACCTGCAGCACCACCTTTGATTCCCATAACCGGACCAAGTGATGGTTCACGAAGGGCAATCATTGTTTTCTTACCAATTTTGTTAAGAGCATCTGCAAGACCAATTGACATGGTTGATTTCCCTTCACCAGCTGGTGTTGGGTTGATAGCTGTCACCAAAATCAATTTTCCTGGCTTATTGTCTTTGACAGCATTGATTTTATCAAATGACAATTTTGCCTTATATTTTCCGTAGAGTTCCAAATCGTCAAAGCCGATTCCAACTTTTTCAACTACTTCTGTGATTGGTTTTAATTCTACACTTTGAGCAATTTCGATATCTGTTTTCATGAGACACTCCTCTATATTTTTCTAGAATCTATTATATCAGAGTTTGATAAAAAACGCATTATTTTTGGTTAATTACTTTTCAATGTTCGGTTTTTGTTTTGTTATAAATCGTTATAACTTTAATTTATAGGGGTACGCCTCAAAAATACTTACTTTTTATTTACTAAAGACCCAATTTTTAGTACAATACTACTATGAAAATTTTGATTACATCGGGTGGTACCACTGAAAAGATTGATGCTGTACGTGAAATCACAAACCATTCAACAGGTTATCTAGGAAAGGAAATCGCTGAACTTTTCTTGGCTAAGGGTCACCAAGTAACCTTAGTAACGACCAAGACAGCGGTTAAACCAGAACCGAAAGAAAATCTAAAGATTACAGAAATTACGAACGTAGAAAGTCTTCTCAAAAAGATGGAGCCACTCGTCAAAGAGCACGATGTTCTTATACATAGTATGGCAGTCTCTGATTATACTCCTATTTATATGACGGATTTTGCTGAACTGGAGGACACCGAAGATCTCGCTCAATTCTTGCATAAATCTAACACTGAAAGCAAGATATCATCGGCTTCTGATTATCAGGTTCTTTTTCTTAAAAAAACACCGAAGGTCATTAGCCTCGTCAAACAATGGAATCCTGATATTCAATTGATTGGCTTCAAACTTTTGGTTAATGTAAGTAAAGAAGAGCTTTTTGAGGTTGCTCGTGCAAGTCTGAAACACAACAAAGCTGATATTATTGTTGCCAACGACTTGAGTGACATTACTCCAAATCAGCATATTGCCTATCTTGTTGACGAAAAAAACGAGGAGAAAGTTACGACTAAATCTGCGATTGCTCGAGCCTTATTTGAAAGGATATGCCATGACTAAACGTATCATCCTTGCTGTTTCAGGATCAATATCTGCCTATAAAGCAGCTGATCTAACAAGTAGGTTAAAGAAAAAAGGTTATGACGTTCACGTCATTATGACTGAAGCTGCTCAAGCCTTTATCACCCCTCTGACACTTCAAGTCCTTTCGAAGAACCCTGTTCACACTGATGTCATGGAAGAAAAATTGGCTGAACGTATTAATCATATTGACTTAGGTAAAGAAGCTGACCTCTTTGTTGTAGCTCCAGCTTCAGCAAATACCATTGCCAAATTAGCATATGGTCTAGCCGATAATATGCTTACTGCTACTGCTTTAGCTTTACCTAGCACCACCCCAAAACTAATTGCCCCTGCAATGAATACGAAAATGTATGAAAATCCACTGACTAAGAAGAATCTAAATACTTTGCATGACCTTGGCTACCAAGAAATTCTTCCAAAATCAGGTTTACTGGCTTGTGGAGATACAGGACGTGGTGCCTTAGCTGATATTGATGACATTATTGAATCCATTGACAATGCTTTAACAAAATAGCCTTGCAGAGAATAAAAAGGAGTTTATGATGAATAAGAAAAATAAAGCAAACCAAACGGCTCAGTTATCCCTCTTGATAGCTACAATGGTTGTAATCGAAGTACTCAGTCAAACCATCTTTGCTGCTTTTGTACTTCCAATCAAACCAACCCTAACCCATATCCCAGTTATTATCGCTAGCATCGTCTACGGTCCTAAAATTGGAGCTTATTTGGGTGGCTTCATGGGAATTATGAGTATTATTCGAAACACTGTTATCTATACGGTTAGTAGCTATCTCTTTAGTCCTTTTGTTGAAGGGGGAACTTGGGCATCTGCAGTCATTGCCATCGTTCCTCGTATCCTGATCGGTATTTTCCCTTACTTTGTCTACAAATTACTTCAAAACCGTCTAGGTCTGATGCTATCTGGGGTTTTAGGTGCTTTCACAAATACATTTTTCGTACTTCTCGGCATCTATTTCCTAATCCCTAACTTCTACACAGCAGGTGGCAAAACACTGATGGCAACCATTTTCACAACAAATTCGATTGCTGAAATGATTATTGCTGGACTTTTGACAGTAAGTATCACTCCTATGCTTTTACGATTGAAAAAGTAAATCATTTAATCTATGGATAGTGCCGAAAATCAGATACTATTCTATAAACCGTTAAGGAGAATTTTTATGAAAAAATCAACCGCTATTGCAAGAATTGCCATCTTTTTTGCAGTAATGCTCACCATTCATTTTGTAACTTCCTTCATTCTCGAATTTGTTCCGTCTGGTATTCAACCGACCTTAGTTCATATTCCTGTTGTTATCGCTTCCGTCATTTATGGACCTAGAATCGGAGCTGTTTTGGGACTCCTCATGGGCCTCTTTAGTGTGACCATGAATACATTGGTTTTGACGCCAGCAAGTTTCCTCTTTAGTCCCTTTGTCTCACATGGAAATCTCTATTCTCTCATTATTGCACTGTTTCCACGTATTTTAATCGGAGTGACTCCTTACTTCGTCTATCGATGGCTACACAATCGTACTGGTTTAGTGACAGCTGCTATTGTCGGGTCTATGACCAATACCATTTTTGTTCTATTGGGAATTTATATCTTCTTCGGTAACATCTATGGTGGTAGTTTTCAACATTTTCTTGCTTTAATTTTGACAACAAACTCTCTTATTGAAGTTATTGCTACAGTTCTTGTCACAACTGCAGCCGTTCCGACACTTGAAAGATTAAAATAATTAGTTAGGTCGAGACTGATATGTCTTGGCTCTTTTATTTTCATTTACATTTTAGATACCATTTTCTTTTTAAAAAGATTTACAATTATCGCTAGAATTTTCTGAAAAAATTTGTTATAATGTAAGCGGTTAAAAATATAAAGGAGATTGCTATGTCTTACACTGAAAATTATCAAAAATGGCTCGACTTCGCTGAATTGCCTGCTTACCTTCATGATGAGTTGGTCGCAATGGATGAAAAAACGAAAGAAGATGCCTTCTATACCAACCTTGAATTCGGTACAGCTGGTATGCGTGGATTGATTGGTGCTGGTACTAACCGCATTAACATTTACGTTGTTCGCCAAGCAACTGAAGGTTTGGCCCAATTGATTGACTCAAAAGGGGAAGAAGCTAAAAAACGTGGTGTTGCTATTGCCTATGACAGCCGTCACTTCTCTCCAGAATTTGCATTTGAATCTGCACAAGTTTTGGCAGCTCACGGTATTAAATCTTACGTATTTGAAAGCCTTCGTCCAACACCTGAATTGTCATTTGCAGTACGTCATCTTCACACATTTGCTGGTATCATGGTAACAGCCAGCCACAACCCTGCACCATTTAATGGTTACAAGGTTTACGGAGAAGACGGTGGACAAATGCCACCAGCAGATGCAGATGCATTGACAGACTACATCCGTGCTATCGAAAATCCTTTCACTGTGCAATTGGCTGACCTTGAAGAAAGCAAAGCTAGCGGCTTGATTGAAGTTATCGGTGAAAACGTCGACGCTGAATACTTGAAAGAAGTTAAAGGCGTTAACATCAACCAAGACTTAATCAATGAATACGGTCGTGACATGAAGATTGTCTACACTCCACTTCATGGTACTGGTGAAATGTTGGCACGTCGTGCTCTTGCGCAAGCTGGATTTGAAGCTGTACAAGTTGTTGAAGCGCAAGCTGTACCAGACCCTGACTTCTCAACCGTTAAATCTCCAAACCCTGAAAACCAAGAAGCATTTGCTCTTGCTGAAGAACTTGGTCGCAAAGTAGACGCTGATGTATTGGTTGCAACTGATCCCGATGCTGACCGTCTTGGTGTTGAAATTCGTCAACCAGATGGTTCTTACCTCAACCTTTCTGGTAACCAAATCGGAGCTATCATTGCTAAATACATTCTTGAAGCTCACAAAACAGCTGGTACACTTCCTGCCAATGCTGCCCTCTGTAAATCAATCGTATCAACTGAGTTGGTTACTAAGATTGCAGAAAGCTACGGCGCAACGATGTTTAACGTCTTGACTGGTTTCAAATTTATTGGTGAAAAAATTCATGAATTTGAAACACAACACAACCACACTTACATGCTTGGTTTCGAAGAAAGCTTCGGTTACCTCATCAAACCATTCGTACGTGACAAAGATGCTATCCAAGCTGTTCTTATCGTTGCTGAAATCGCAGCTTACTACCGCTCACGTGGCATGACTTTGGCAGATGGTATCGAAGAAATCTACAAACAATACGGCTACTTCGCAGAAAAAACCATCTCTGTTACCCTTTCAGGTGTTGACGGAGCTGCTGAAATCAAGAAAATCATGGATAAATTCCGTGGCAATGCTCCTAAACAATTCAACAACACAGACATTGCTAAGACAGAAGACTTCTTGGAACAAACAGCTACTACTGCTGACGGCGTTGAAAAATTGACAACTCCTCCAAGTAACGTGCTTAAATACATCTTGGCTGATGATTCATGGTTTGCCGTTCGTCCTTCAGGTACAGAACCAAAAATCAAATTCTACATCGCTACAGTTGGTGAATCTGAAGCAGATGCTAAAGAAAAAATTGCGAATATCGAAGCAGAAATCAATGCTTTCGTAGGCGAGTAATATTTAAGACTTAGAGCTAAGCTCTGAGTCTTTTTTATACATTACACTACTAGAATTAAGGAAGTCACTTTTTTCATACTATAAACACGAAACCACCTATAGATTAAACTATAGGTGGTAGTTTTATGATTCAATTATAGAGCGCTAACTTGTGAATGATGCTTAAATAAGGAATGAGTCGCTTCGTGAATATGACGAGCAGTTTCTGCATTATTCATGGTGTAGAGGTGAACGCCTGCAACATCTTGAGTAACAAGGTCGACAATCTGGTCAATCGCATAAGCAAGACCTGCCGCTCTAAGTGACTCAGGATCATGCTCATACTTATCCAAAATGGCACGGAACTTACGTGGCAAATGGATATTCTCACAAGTCTTAAGCAAACGTAGAGCTTGGTTACGATTCAAAATTGGCATAATACCCGCATGAATTGGTACATCAATTCCAGCCAAGGTACATTTATCTTGAAAATCATAGAAACGTTCATTGTCAAAGAAGAGTTGGGTTAAAAGACCAGAACAACCTGCATCAACCTTTTTCTTAAGGTTTTGGATATCAGAGATTTGATTTGGCGAATCTGGATGCCCTTCAGGATAGCAGGCACCGATGATATCAAATTGAGGAGCTTCTTCCTTGATAAATTCAATCAAATCAGTGGCATATTTAAAGTCTTTAAGAGGTTCCACACCAGGAATGATATCGCCACGTAGGGCTAAGATACGGTGTACACCAACGGCATCCAAGTCACGTAAGGTATCAGCAACCTTTTCTTTACTCAAATAGATAGCTGGAAGGTGGGCAATCGTTGGGATAGCTAGGTCATTTTGAATATGATCTGCCAAAGGAACCGTCGTCTCTTTGATATTATATTTGTTATTACTAGCTGTCACACTGATAAAGTGTGGAGCCAATCCTTGCATATCCTCAAGAGCACGTAGGATTTTTTCATTACCTACTGCTGGGTTAGGTGGAAAGACTTCAAAAGAGAGTGATGGTGTTTGGCTTGTCATATTTTATACCTTCTTCTTTTTAGATTTTTGTTAAGACGAAAGCTGTTTTAAGTGCCTACTGACTTCATGAGTTCAGTTAAACACTTGTTAATCATAGCCTGCTTGCAAAAATCTTTAGAAAATTATTCGCTATTGAAAACCTTCTACACTTAAGGAAGAAGGTCTTCAACGTATGATAACTTCTGCTTACAAGTTTTCGCGAGCTGCTTTTGCAGCTTCTACAAGCTTGATCAAGCTTTCTTTAGTTTCTTTGATTCCGCGAGTCTTCAAACCACAGTCAGGGTTGATCCAAACTTTACCGCTTGGTACTTTAGCCAAGATTGCTTCGATAGTGTGGTCAATTTCACCGTCTTGTGGGACACGTGGTGAGTGGATATCGTAAACCCCAGGTCCAACTTCTGTTTGGAAGTTTTGAGCTTTAAGTTCATCCAAGATTTCAAGATTTGAACGGCTAGCTTCAAATGAGATAACGTCAGCATCTAAGTTGTCGATAGCTGGGATGATATCTGTAAATTCTGAGTAACACATGTGAGTGTGGATTTGTGTGTCTGGTGCTACTGTTGAGTGAACCAAACGGAAGGCTGGAATAGCCCAGTCGAGGTAATCCTCGTACCAGTCACTACGACGGAGTGGCAATTTTTCGCGAAGAGCAGCTTCGTCAATTTGGATAATTTTAACGCCTGCAGCTTCAAGGTCAAGAACTTCATCTTTGATTGCAAGAGCAATTTGAAGAGTTGAATCCTTGATAGAGATGTCTTCACGTGGGAATGACCAGTTAAGGATAGTAACAGGTCCAGTCAACATACCTTTAACAGGTTTGTCAGTACGGCTTTGTGCGTAGCTAGACCATTTCACAGTGATTGGGTTAAGACGAGTCACATCACCCCAAATGATTGGTGGTTTAACCCCACGCATACCATATGATTGCACCCAACCGTTTTTAGAGAAGAGGTAACCTGACAAGTTTTGACCGAAGTATTCAACCATGTCGTTACGTTCGAATTCACCGTGTACAAGCACATCAAATCCAACTTCTTCTTGCCATTTAATCCATTCATCAGTGATTTCAGCAAGGAATGCATCGTATTCTTCTTGTGACAATTCATTCTTACGGAAAGCCAAACGTTTAGCACGAACTTCCTTAGTTTGAGGGAATGAACCGATAGTTGTTGTTGGAAGCAATGGAAGTTTGAAAGCATCTTTTTGAATCACTTCACGTTCTGCAAATGCTGGCAAACGAGTGTAATCAGCTTCAGTCAAGCCTGCAATACGAGCACGAAGTTCAGCATTTTCACCAACACGCTCAGTCGCAAAGAGTTCTTTGTTGGCTGCAAGGGCTTCTGCACCTTGACCATTGCGGATAGCATCCAAATCACGCAATTCGTCCAATTTTTCAACCGCAAAAGCAAAGTGGTTCAAGATAGCTGGTTCAAATTCTTCGTTAGCAGTTGTAAATGGTACATGAAGAAGTGAGCAAGATGTTGTCAAAACAACATTTTCAGCTGGAACTTGTTCAAGAATTTCAAGACTCTTCTCGTAGTTGTTACGCCAGATGTTTTTACCGTTGACGATACCGGCATAGAGAGTCTTATCAGCTGGGAAACCACCTTTAACCAATTCAAGTGTTTTCTTACCTTCAACAAAGTCAAGACCAATACCATCAACTGGCAAGTTCACAAGATCATTGTAGACATCACGAACATCACCAAAGTAAGTTTGGATCAAGACTTTAAGACCTTTTTTATCAGCCAAGAGTTTGTTGTAGATATTCAAGAAGAGAGCTTTTTCTTCAGCTGTCAAATCTTTAACAAGGGCTGGCTCATCGAGTTGAATACGAGTCGCACCAAGCTCAGCCAATTTTGCGAAGACTTCTTGGTAAGCTGCCACAAAGCTGTCTACAAAGTCTTCTGCTTTCACACCATCTTCAAAGTCAGATAATTGAAGGAATGTGAATGGTCCAACCACAACTGGGCGTGTGTTAAGTCCCAATTCTTTAGCTTCTTGGTACTCATCAAAAATCTTGTGACCAGCAAGTTTAACTTCTGTTGTTTTTTCAAATTTAGGAACGATGTAATGGTAGTTAGTGTTAAACCATTTTTTCATAGGAAGGGCACGTACATCCCCTTTTTCACCTTGGTAACCACGCGCCAAAGCAAAGTAACGTTCAAGATCTGTCAAATCCAAGTTTTGAACAGATTCAGGTACGACATTGAAAAGGAAAGCTGCATCAAGGAAGTTATCGTAATGTGAAAAATCATTTGAAGGAATTTCACTGATACCCTTCTCTTTAACAATATTCCAGTGTTTTGCACGCAAGTCTTTGGCTGCTGTTAAAAGTTCATCTGCAGTAATTTCATTTCTAAAGTATTTTTCTGTTGTAAATTTTAATTCGCGGAATTCACCCAAACGTGGGAAACCAATGATAGTAGTTGACATCTTGTGTCCTCCTCTTTGTTGTTGAACTTATCTTACCAAAGAAATGGGTGTCTGTATAATTGCTATTAGTTTTCTCTATATATAGTTTTAGACTATAACCTATAAAACAAAGGGTTTCCAGCTCCTGTTATCTCCTTTTGTTTAGATATTGTTATAGCTAATAACTATATACCAACCTGATAAATCCTTTTTTATAACAAAAAATCCCTAGACTTTTGTCTAGAGACTCTATTATTTACTAGGATTAGGATACTAAGCTCTATAGGTGCTCAGTACTTTCTCTTGAAGGCAAGATGATGTATAAGACATATTCTCACTATTGTAACTTTTCCAAATATAATAACCAAAAACTACCAATACCAATAAGAAACAAATTCCCAATACGACTAACCAAATGATTTGTTTCTTTAAGCTATCATACTCACTCATATAGCTATTATGAATGTTAATAAGTTCATTTCTTTTTTTGTTACTTGACTCTTTAGCAATGGCAATTTCTAGCTCGTACATTTGATGCTTCCATGAATTACTTTTAGATGTCCCTCTTTTCATTTTTTTATGTAAAAAACTGCTGTTACCCTTCTTTAAATTGTTTTTTTTGTCATACTTCCCTCTGAAATCTTCTTTTAGTCACCACTATTATAACATATGTAAAACTGTCAAAAAAGTTCATTTTTAGTTAAAATTTTGAGAAAGAGAATTAAAACATGAAAAAGAACCAGAGGGAAACTTCTTATGTTATACTCTAAGTATGCATAAGAAAACTGTTATTGATTTTAAAGAACTTGGTGTCAGACAAATCTTTACAGACGCCATTAAAGAACTAAAAACAAAGGACATTAAGGAAGTTAAGCATCTCTTAACTGAAGTCGAAGCCTATCAAAATAAGGGCTATTATGCAGTAGGTTATGTTTCCTATGAAGCAGCTCCTGCCTTCGAGACAAAATTTCAGGTTATTGCTGGTCCATTAATGTCAGAGTATCTCCTCTACTTCACTATTCATGAAACTGTTCAAATAGAGCCTATTCCACTTGCTTATGAGCCAATTGCCTTACCAAAATCTTGGCAAGAGCTAACTTCTGCAGAGGAATACAAGGCTGCTATTGAGCAAATACACCACCATATTCGACAAGGTGATACTTATCAAGTCAATTATACTGTTCAACTTCAACAGAACCTGACAGCTGATCCCTTTGCCATCTATAACCGATTGGTTGTTGAGCAAAATGCACATTACAATGCCTTTATTCAGCACGATGATGTCTCTATCATTTCCATAAGCCCAGAACTCTTTTTTAAAAAAGATGGTGATAGATTGACCACTCGTCCTATGAAAGGTACTACTAATCGTGGTTTGACAAGTGAATCTGACCTCAAACAAGCCCAGTGGCTAGCTCAGGATCAGAAAAATCGCTCTGAAAATATGATGATTGTCGATCTTCTTAGAAATGACATGAATCGTATTTCAAAAATAGGAAGTGAGGATGTCAAGAGCCTTTGCCAAGTTGAACAATACTCTACGGTTTGGCAAATGACTTCGACTATTGAGACGCAACTCCTACCAAATAGTAGTTTAAGCGATGTCTTCCAAGCCCTTTTTCCATGCGGCTCGATTACAGGTGCCCCAAAAATAGCAACCATGGAGATTATTAAGAAGGTTGAAAAACAGCCTCGAGGTGTCTATTGTGGAGCTATTGGTATCTTGATGCCACAGGGACCTAGTATTTTCAACGTGGCCATTCGAACACTACAAATGGAAGGAACCAAAGCTATCTATGGTGTCGGAGGAGGTATTACCTGGGATAGCAACTGGGAAGCTGAATATGAAGAAACCAAGCAAAAAGCTGCTGTTCTATACCGTCAGAACCCCAAATTCAATCTCATTTCAACTGGTCGTGTCCATCAAGGAAAACTGCTATTTCTTGAGGAGCATATGAAACGCTTGCAAGAGAGCAGTCGCTACTTTGACTATCCTTTCAATGCAGAAAAAGCACACTATCAAGTCGAAGCTCTGTGCAAATCACTAAACCTTGACAAAGACTACCGTCTTAAAATGTCACTTGCAAAAGATGGTGAACTGAAGTTTGAACATACCCAATTAACAAACTTATCTAATGACTTCTGCCAAGCAAGGTTAGTTGAGCAAAGGCATCCGTTGGATAGCCCCTATACCTTCTTCAAAACAAGTTACCGTCCTCACCTTAGTATCGAACCTCACGAACAAATTTATTATAATCATGAGGGGCAACTCCTAGAAACCTCTATCGGTAACATCGTTCTTAAAATCAAAGACCAACTCTACACACCACCCGTTCACCTCGGCCTCTTAAATGGCATCTACAGACAAAGACTTATTGCTGATAATAAGCTTAAAGAAAAAGTCTTGACCTTAAAAGATATGGAACAGGCTCAGGCCATCTATGGATGCAATGCGGTGAGAGGGTTGTATGAATTGAAGGTGAAAAAACAGAATTATCTCTAAATAAAAAATGCGGGTTCTTTGTACACTCCTACACTTGCTAAAGAGAAAAGAAACTTCAATATTCTATTGGTGAAAAATCAACAACTTAATAGTAAAATAAAGTATAATACTTACTGATGGTTATTCAGTTATCGTGACTGTAATGATAAACTTTTTGGCTTATAATTTACTAGCCTTAAAACTCAGTAATAATTTAGAAAGGATACAAAACCTTAAATGAAAAAATTTAAAGGCTTGACTTCTGCTGAAGTTCAAGCAAGTAAGAACGCTCATGGCGATAATAGGCTATCTAGTAAAGAGGCTAACTCGCTCCTCTCAATCTTTATCGAAGCCTTCCAAGATCAATGGATTCTTATCCTCTTGGCTGCCTTAGGATTAAAAATCATCTTTAACTTTGTTGGAATGATTTTCCCTGCTATTGGTGAAGCTAATTGGTATGAGGCTATCTCACTAATTTTCGCCATTTTGATGTCTACAGGATTTTCAGCAGTCTCACAATACCGAAATGAGCAAAAGTTCAACACTCTTCAGGAAGAGGCTTCAAAAACTAATGCTAAGGTTTATCGTGATGGTAAACTTAAAGAGGTTCTCGTTGATGATATTGTAAAAGGTGATCAGATTCTCCTTCAATCAGGGGACAAGATCCCAGTTGATGGTATCATCTTGGAAGGTGAGTTAAAAGTAAACCAAGCTGTCCTTAATGGTGAAAGTGAAGATGCTAAAAAACTTCCTCTTGGTGATCAAGCAGAGCCAGACTCTTCCGACCTCTTTACAGAGCTCAAAGCCTTCCGTGGTACAGTTGTTACTTCAGGCGAAGCCGTTATGGAAGCTACACAAATTGGTGATAATACCGTTCTAGGAAGCATCAATACTTCTCTTCAAGAAGATAGTAAAGATTCACCATCCAAAGAAAAACTCAACAAGCTTGCTGGAAACATCGGTGTCCTCGGTTATAGTGCAGGTGCTGCATATTCAGTAATCAACCTTGTTTTAGGCTTTATTGCCCTTAATAAGGCTAATAACCTCAATGGTGGTTCAATCTTCCTTCTTATCATTGAAACAATTCTCTTTGCGGTTACAATCATCATCATGGCCGTTCCAGAAGGTCTTCCAATGATGTTGGCACTCGTTTCTTCAATGAACTCAGGACGACTTTTAGCTCAAAATATCTTGGTTCGCCATCCTGATACCATTGAAACAGCCGGATACATGAATATCCTCTTCAGTGATAAGACTGGTACTATCACTGAAGGTAAACTATCTGTAGTTGACTTCTTCCTTGCTGATGGAACACTTTATGCGGCTACTGGTGAAACTGATGCTCCTGATTTTGACACAATGTCAGATAGCCTAAAAGCTGAAATGATTAATGGTATCGGTCTTAATAACGATGCCATGGTAGCTGATGGCAGTGCTGTTGGTAGTAACGCCACTGATCGTGCACTTCTTGATTTCCTTATCGGACGTTCTCAACTTGATTTCGATACGAATACAATTACTGAGAAGCAACAATTCAACTCAGCAACAAAATTCGCAAGTGTAACGACTAAGGACGGAAAAACTTACATCAAAGGTGCTCCAGAATTCATCCTAGATGACTGCTACTACTATCTTGATAGAGATGGTAATAAACAAAACTTTACAGATGATATTAAAGCTCGTTTCCAAGAATTATCATTGGAACAAGCTAACCGTTCAATGCGTTTGCTTGCTATCCTAAATACAGATGGTAATGATAAAGTTTTAATTGGTATCGTATGTATCCGTGATAACGTTCGCTCATCAATTAAACAAACTGTTGAAACAATGAACCGTGCGGGTGTTCAAGTAGTTATGGTAACTGGTGATCGTAAAGAAACCGCTGTTGCTATCGCTAAAGAAGCCGGTATCGTCACTGGAGAAAATGACCTTGTCCTTACTCACGATGAACTCTCTGCCCTCTCAGATCAAGAACTTAAACAACAATTGCCTCACTTAAAAGTGGTCAGTCGTGCCCTTCCAATGGATAAAAAACGTCTTATTGAGGCAGCTCAAGACCTCGATATGGTTGCTGGTATGACAGGTGATGGAGTCAATGACTCACCTGCCCTTAAATCGGCTGATGTCGGATTCTCAATGGGTGATGGTACTGAAGTCGCACGTGAAGCCTCAGATATCGTTATCTTGAATAACTCATTGACTTCGATTGAAAAAGCCGTCCTCTATGGACGTACTATGAGTAAGTCAGTAAGTAAATTCATTATCTTCCAATTAACCGTTAACGTGACTACAATTGCTATGTCACTTCTCTCACCACTTTTGGGCCTCAAAGAACCATTTACAATTATCCAAATTCTCTGGATTAACCTTATCATGGACACACTTGCTGCCCTTGCCTTTGGTGAAGAGCCTACCCTAGATCGTTACATGAATGAAAAGCCAGTTGCTAAGAAGGCAAATATTCTTACTGGCTATATGAAATCTGCTATTGGTGTAGCTAGCGTCTTCATTACTCTTGTATGTTTAGCTATTCTTAAAAATGTTGGTGGTATCGAAGACTTTATCACAAATGGAACTGGCAACTTTGAAATGGTAACAACATTCACCTTTACAGTATTTATCTATGCTGTCATTTTCAACTCACTTAATACACGTAGTAATGGATTCAATGTTTTTGAACATATCGGCGAAAACAAGAAATTCTCAATTGTAATGATTTCTATTGCTGTCGTTCAAACCTTGATTATTCAATTCGGTGGTAAAGTATTTAGTACCGTTCCAATGGACGTTCAACACTATATCGTTGCACTTCTTATCGCGGTTTTGATTATCCCTGCAGATTTAATTCGAAAAGCTCTAACTAAAAACAAATAACGATCTGTTTAACGTATTATAAAACTTAAAAGGATAAAAAGGATTGGCGTAATTCCCAATCCTTTTTATAATTTATGAAGGTGATACCGTGGAAAGATCATAACATAAAAAGGCTTTAACAAGCCTTTTTGATTTATTAAGTAATACTACTTAAACTGACTAGGAGCCCCTGTATAACCTGCCCAATCCTTACTATAAAAGCGGTCGTTCAAGTTATAGCTAGGTGCAGGTGTTGGATTACTTACAAATGGATCAACAGCCTTGTCAAAGGCTACCCATCCTTTCCATCCCATATGAATGGTATCTTGCATGAAGTAAGGTTGATCTCCATCTTTTGAGAAGTCAGCAATATTGGTAAAGCCTTGACTTTCTAATTGATAACAGATTTTAGAAACCGTAGCATCATACATTTCTTGACTTAGTCCCGTATAAGCCATCCACTTGCTATTAACAGGTGGGATGACAAAGATGACGTTAGTATTTGACTTAGCAAATTGATTTAACACCAACTGTAGGTCACCGTATTCTTGTGAAACTTCATACGAAAGATTCTTTTGGAAACCTTTAAGTTTACCAATCTTTTTAGCCAAACGTTTCTTATAGAAACGGTCATCGATACCAAAGTCGTTTGACTTGGTATGGGCTTCTGCATCTCTTACGGCAACCCGGTCAAGTGCCTCGTAAGAGAACTTGTCTGGCAACTCTTTAAGATAAGGAAGAACCTTCTTGTCGTAATTTGCATTATTTGATGCTGCAAAAGGACTGAACAAGGCATCTTCTCGCTTATTAAGCTCTGCCATAAATTGAATATAAGTCTTATCAAGAGAATTTAAATCTTGCCCATTAGCCACTTTAGAAAGTTGAGATTTCATAGTAATCTCAGGTTTCATCTCTAAGATGCGCTGAGCTGCATACTGAGAATTTGCATCCGTCTGATTTTGACTTAAGAAACTACTAAGTTGGTCGTTATTGTAGAACTGCTGGAAAGCCGCAGAATTGTAACCTTTTTTAGTAAACCACTGTGGTGACAAGACATAGACTGCTGTCCCATTTTTCAATTCGGGAAGCATTTGTTGCATTCCCAAATATTGGTTTAGAGAGGCAGCCCCACGTTGTCCAATAAAATATGGGCGATAGTTACGGTCGTATTTTTCAGCTAAAACAGCTGGATGAAGGGCATCAAAACGCAACCACTCACTAGACCCAAAGAAAGGGACAAATCGATGATTCTTATCAGAAAGAGCTGTCGTCTTATTAATACGGCTCTTAAAGTTCTCAGTTGTCAAGGTTACTGCGTTACGTTTTTCAACCTCATAATTATGTTTTCTGCCTTGAGGGTAGGAAAAAATAACTACTACTACCAAGACTAAGGCACAGATTATAGGGCCAAAAATTTGCCATAAACGCTTAAGCATTGCGAAGCTCCGTTACCCCTTCAACAATCTTATTAGCTGTGTTCCAGTCATCACGACCAAATTCTGAAACTGGCACACGAATATCGAAACGTGATTCCAATTCAACGATAAGCTCAACTGTTCCCATAGAGTCGAGAACACCAGCATCGAAAAGGTCTTCATCCATCATGTCTGAAACATCTTCCATGAAGAGTTCATCAATAATTTCAATAACTTCTGATTTTACATCCATTTTTATAATTCCTTTACTTATTTTTTAGTGAACCAAAGGTCATTCAAGAATCCAGAGAAAATCAAGAATGACAACATAACAGTGTTAAATGTAATAAAGATTCCCAAAGCCTTCGTCCATTTATTTTCAGGAAGTGGCTCAAGACCAGCTTTCTTACGTTCTTTATTAATGGTCTTCTTCTTACGTAACCAGGCATCATTAATTCCTAGACCAATACCATGGAAAATACCATAAGCAATGTAGTACCAGGTAACTCCATGCCAGAATCCCATAACCATCATATTAATGACATAGGCAACATTTGATGTCGTGTTACGGTTTTTGAAAACCTTGTTACGCATCAAAACCATAACCAAACGCATAAAGACAAAGTCACGGAACCAGAAAGACAAGCTCATATGCCAACGATTCCAAAATTCTTTCAAGTCTCGTGAGATGAAAGGTTTGTCAAAGTTGATTGGGCTCTTAATCCCCATAAGGTTAGATGCTGCTAGGGCAAACATCGAGTAGCCTGCAAAGTCAAAGAAAAGATCAAAACCGAAAACATACATAACACCAAGTGTTGGTAAATTAAAGATACCACCTTGAGCTAAAGCTTGTGTTTTCAGTGAAGGTAAAAGCATACTTCCAAAAATTTGAGCCAAGACAAATTTATAGAGAAAACCGAGCATAATATACTTGACAGCTTGCTCCAACATATTCATCAACTCATCTCTCTCAGGAATCGCTTGGTAATCTTCGTTAAAGCGTTTGAAGCGATCAATAGGACCACTCGTAAAGGTTGGCATAAAGAGCATGAATCGGAGGAATTCTCCAAGTGTAAACTCTTTAAGGACACCATCCCGCATCTCGATAATCATACCAACTGATCGGAAGGTCAAGTAAGAAATACCAAGAAAGTTTAAAAGGGACTGAGTACCATTTATCGCAGGCTCTACCTTAACAAAAATCAAGGGAAGGACTACAAGAAATGAGTGTAAATAGAAAACCCATTTATTGTCCTTTTTACTGCGGTAATGTTTGTAGGAATAAACCCAGATGATTTGCCAAACGATATAGAAGAGTAAGGCTAGTAATTGGCTAGCATGTGTTCCTGTCAGAGCAAGAACAATAAAGGCTAGACTGACCAAACACTCATAAATTGCAAAACGCTTTTTAAAGAAGAGACCCACAAAGATTGGCAATAGAGCTAATCCAAGATAGATAAAATAGAAGGGATTACCGTAGGCTTCTAAATGGGGGAGCTGTTTCAAGAAGTCAATCATCGGTTGTTAACCTCACTGATAAGACCCTTGATATCGATTTTCCCATTTGGTGTTAAAGGCAAGCTCTCACGATAGAGGAACTTAGTAGGCATCATGTAAGACATCATGATATCTTCTAAGTCTGCCTTAATCGCCTTGGTGATATCAATTTCACGTTCAAACTGCTCACGAACACCATCCTTAAGAATCACATAAGCCAAGAGGTTCTGAACCTTATGGTCTTTATTGTAACGTGGCACAGCTACTGCTGAATCAATATACTTAGACTTATTAAGGTTTTGTGAAACATCCTCTAGCTCAATACGGAAACCATTAAATTTAATCTGGAAGTCCATACGACCACCGTAAAGAAGGAGACCTTCATCAGTCATCGTTCCTACATCACCAGTATGGTAAGCAGGAAGGCCATTAAACTCGAAGAAGGCTTCCGCAGTCTTTTCAGGATTGTTCATATATCCTTTTGAAACTGCTGGTCCTGATACGATGATTTCACCCTGTTGACCATTTGGAAGGATATTGCCATCCTCATCGATAATATAAGTCGGTGAATCTTCCTTGGTATAACCAATCGGCAAACGCTTAAGGTTAGCCAGCATCTCATCAGTTACTGCTACTGCTGATAAGGCGACAGTTGCTTCAGTTGGTCCGTAAGCATTGATAATACGTGCTTCTGGGAAACGTTGGCGAAGCTTTTGAGCAGTCTTGACAGTCAACTCTTCTCCGTCAAAATAGAAATGCGTAATTTCTGGCATCTTCTCTGAATTGAAGTCTTCAGACAACATTGCCATATCTGCAAAAGATGGTGTTGATGTCCAAATGGCAATTGGAAGTGAGAAGATCGTTTCAAAGAGCTTCTTGAAGTCCTGTGTAATAGCTGAAGGAAGAGCATAAAGTGTTCCTCCAAGTGCCAATGTAGGTGCCCAGTACATTACCGATAGGTCAAATGAATAAGGCGGTTGAGCCAGCATTTGTGGACGTTTTGGAGTCGCAAATTCCTTATCCGTAATCATCCAGTTGGTGAAACTAAGGAGATTATTGTGTGAAATTTGAACCCCTTTAGGCTTACCTGTAGTTCCTGATGTGAAGATGATGTAATAAGTATCATCCCCCTTAACAGGATGAGTCACTTCGTAGCTAGTCTTGCTTTCAAAAGCTGTTGTCACTTGATCCAATGTTAGAATTGGAGCTTGGACTTCCTCAAGTGGGAAGTCATTGATAGCAATAATCAGACTAGGCTCTGCTACTTCAACGATAGCCGTCACGCGCTCAAGAGCTGAGTGACTATCAATTGGAATATAAGCGTGACCAGATTTAGTCAAAGCGACAAAAGTTGCCAACATTTCATACTCTTGACCGCCATAAACCACAACAGGTGATTTTTCTGGAATATCAAGACTATCAATCTTGGCAGCTAGGCTATCCGAGTCAGCTTTTAAGTCACCGTAAGTGTGAACTTCCCCTAAAATATTGTAAACAGGAAAGTCAGGTTGTGATTGAGCAAACTGCTCAATCGTTTCGATCATATCTTTAATTTTTGTATTCGTCATTATTCTTCCTAAAATTCGTTATAGATAAAATTACCTTGACCTTGTCCTAGGTAATTGTAGAGATAAATTAGGGCCATAAAAATGGCGAAATAAAGCAAGGTTTGTCCTAAAAACACTAGGACGTTTTTATGTTTTAACATTCTAATTTTCGATACCTTTTTTTATATAATATCCTCTTTAGTTTACCATCTTATCAGTATTTTTTCCAATAAAAAAGAAAAAATAACTAAATTTCATTTCTTTTTCATTAATAAGCTTCCGTGATAAATGATTGGCTAAAATCATAAAAAACAGAGCTTAAAAGCTCTGTCGGATTTAACTATTTTGTGTCTTTTGGGCCGTCTGCATACGATAGTACATTCCCTTAGCTTGCATCAGTTGTTCATGGGTTCCGTGTTCAACGATATCTCCATTATTCATGACCAAAATAAGGTCCGCATTCTCTATGGTAGATAATCGATGGGCAATGATGAAACTTGTTCGACATTTCATTAATTTAGCGAAGGCCTCTTGAATGAGAAGCTCTGTACGAGTATCGATACTAGAAGTGGCTTCATCCAAAATTAAGATTTTAGGCACATTGACAAATATGCGAGCAATGGTCAAAAGCTGACGTTGTCCCTGAGAAAGGGATTGCCCCGCATCATTCAAGTAGGTGTCGTAGCCTTGAGGCAACTGCTGAATAAAGAAATCAGCATTGGCAGCCTTGGCCGCTGCTATGACTTCTTCACGACTGGCTTCTGGATTTCCATAGGCAATATTATCATGAATAGTGCCGACCTCAAGCCAAGTTTCCTGCAAAACCATCCCAATCTGTTTCCGAAGACTCTCACGAGTATAATCTGTAATAGGTCTACCGTCCAGTAGAATGTTCCCCTTATCCAAATCATAGAAACGCATAAGTAGGTTAATCAAGGTAGATTTCCCCGCTCCTGTTGGACCAACAATGGCAACAGTACTTGCGGCAGGGATATCAATGCTCAAATCCTTGATAAGAGGTTTATTAGGCAAATAGCCAAATTGGACATGGTCAAATTGAAAACGTCCCTGCACATCTGCTTCTTCCAAGACCACCTTACCTGTTTCTGTTATTTCCTCTTCATCCAATATCATATAAAGGCGATCAGCACAGGCCAAAGCACTTTGAAGTTCAGATAGAACAGATGAGATATCATTAAAAGGTTTCGTATACTGAGTCACATAGTTTAGGAAGGTAGTCAATTGTCCCACTGTAAAAGCGCCACCCGACATGATCCGATAGGCACCAACACCAGCAATGAGAGCATAGATCAGACTATTGACAAAACGTGTAGCTGGGTTAACTGCTGACGAATAAAAGATAGCGCCCTGTGAATAATCGGCATACTTACCATTAACGTCTTTAAAACTCCTAACCATCTGGTCTTGAGCATTTAAACTCTGTACTAAAGCTTCTTGAGTCAAACTTTCTTCAATCAACTGAGTCTGCATGCCTCTCCATTTAGTTTGATTGCGATAGAGTTGGTAGCTCTTCTTTGCGATAAAACGTGCCACAAGCATTGACAAAGGCGTCATCACTAGAACTAATAGCATCATGAACCAGTCTAAGCGAGCCATGGTAATGATTATGACAAAGATAGTCAAAAGCCCAACGAAAAATTGGTTAAAGACCATGAGAAGTCCGTTGTTTAATTGATCACTATCTGTAGTCACACGGCTAACCATGTCTCCAGTTCCTTGACGATCAAGGTAACTGAGAGGCATAGCATGAATTTTCATCATGACTCGTTCACGTAAACTTTCGCTATATGAATAAATTAATCGATTATAAATCAAAGGGTTAAGCCACTGGATTGCACTATTAGCTAAGATAACTACAAGCATCTGCCAAATTAAACGTGACATCAATAAAACGGCGTTCATCTTAAGAACAGCGTCCACTGCATCACCAATTAAGATAGGTAAGTAAACCGTTAAGGCAACTTGAATAATGGTCCCAACAGTTGCTAAGGCAAAGAGGTAGCGCTGACTTAAGATATCTCTACTTAAACGTTTAAGCGTTGATTTATTATTTCTAGCCTTCATCAGCGACCTCCTTTTGATGTTGAGAATAATGAATGTCTTGATAGAGTTTATTTGTGGCAAGCAATTCTTCATGATTACCCAAGCCAACTTGATGTCCCTTATCAAGCACCAAAATTTGATCAACAGCTTTTAGACTATTTGTTCTTTGCGAAATAATAATCAAACTCGTTGATTTAAGATTGTCTCTGATAGCTGCTAGTAGGCGACTTTCAGTCAAGTAATCTAGGGCTGAGGTGGAGTCATCCAAAATCAAGAATGGTGCTGGTCTCATCAACGCACGCGCAATAGTCAAACGTTGACGTTGACCCCCCGAAAAATTACGGCCAAATGACTCAACTGGCTCATCCAAACCAAGATCCTTGTCTTTTACAAAATCAGCAGCCTGAGCCATGTCAAGCGCATGCCACAGTTCTTGCTCACTCGGTTCGTGGTCAAGTCCTAAGGACAAGTTTGAACGAATGGTTCCTCTAAATAACTCAGCTTTTTGCGGGACATAGGCAACCCAAGAACGCCACTCTTTAAGGTTTTTTGGTGATTTTTGATCTTTGAAAATAGCTAGCGAACCAATCTGAGGCTGATATAAGTTCATGATTAAGTTCACCAATGTCGATTTACCTGAACCTGTACCACCAATAATACCTAGTGACTGACCTTGAGTAAGACTGACATGAATCTCTTGGAGTGATGGCGAACTAGCTGTAGGATAGGTAAAGGTCATCTGATCAATAGCTAGCACTGTAGAAGCCTGACTAGAAGTGCGGACTTCTAAAGGTGCCTCAATATCCTCATCTTGGAGTTCAAAAATAGCTTGTACCCGTTTCGCTGAAATAAAACTTTGATTCAGATTAGTCAACATCATGGCCAATTTAAGGAGCTCCGTCAAAATTTGCAAGAGATAATTGACTAGAGCAATCAGCATCCCTTGAGACAAAAGGCCACCTTGAATTTGCAGATTTCCCTGCCAAAGGATAGCAATCAAGGTCATATTAACAACCAAGAAAGTCAAAGGACTAATGAGACTTGCTATCACTCCTGTTTTGAGCTGCCACTTCTTCAAGTCTTTATTGACACCAGTAAAGTTATCTAATTCACGCTCACTTTGATCAAAAGCCCGAATAACCCTCATACCTTCAAGTTGTTGACGCGTATTGGTAACAATTGATTCATTAATTACTCGAATCTTGGCGTATAAAGGATTGACGATGCGACTAGCTAGTACAATTATAAGGGTCAATACCAAGACCATGACAAGAAACCATAGGGTCAAGCGTGGACTGATTCGGAATGCCATAATAATGGCTCCTGTCACGATAATTGGCGCCCTCAAAAAGAGCCTCAAAAATTGATTGATACCCGTTTGGATTTGAAAGGTATCACCAGTCAAACGTGTCACCAAACTTGACGTTCCAATCTCATCCCGCTTTTCCTTTGATAAACGCATGATTTTCGCATACAAATCATTGGTTAAACCTCGGGCATAGCCAACTGCTGCTCTGGATGAAAAATACTGTGCTGAAATAGCAACAACAACCCCAATAACGGCAAGTCCGAACAAGAGAAAAATCATCATAAACAGATGATTTTGGTCTTTATTTGGAATAGTTGTGTCGACAATTCCAGCAATTACTAGAGGGACCAAGAGTTCGAAACTGGCTTCGATTAATTTAAAAACGGGTCCCAGGATACTGTCTTTGACGTATCCTCTAAAATACACTAATAATGCTTTCATTTGTCTTTCCTAAGTTTAACGTCCTTACTCTTTAGAGGCGTGAGAACATACGCATCAAAAAGAGATTAAACTGTACTTCCTTAGCGTAGTAAATATTTCCGCCATTTGTATAAAGTTTTCCGCCACCATAGTACATGGCAACTGGTTGGTAATAGGTGTATGTTTTCCCGCTGGTGTTTCCTAGACTCGGAGCAACGACATTTTTAGAGTAAGCCTTTGCGAGTTCGACGGTGTTAACTCCACCATTATCAGCCACATAATCGATATAGGCCTTACCAAAATTATAGGCTTGTACTGCTGTCCAAGGATCCACCTTATGGTGGGCAGCTTCTTCCAGATTTTCCGACAGCACCGTCACCCCTTGACGAATACTTTCTTTTCGATCTGTTATGGAGTTGGTCACCCCTGTAGAACTTTCACTGGACTGCATCACGTCATCTGTCTTCCCCTTGGTTTCTGTGTAGATCATAGCCAGAACCAAATCGACATTGGTTGTATTATCAATGTCGTCCTCTGCCAAAACCTCCTTAACCATGGATTCATAGGTTAAGACATGTTGAATATTGGCATGGATTCGATAGCATTGGATACCTATGATGAGGACTACGACAAAAACCGCCAGACGTCTTATCCATTTAAACATATTATTTATTGATGATATCCTCGATATTTTTGATGAGAATAGAGTAGGTGCCATCAGGATTTTGAATAAACTCAACACTATCAGCATCCTGATACACATTATTAGGCACAATTAACTCAATTCCGTTCGATAACGATAATTTTTGATTCTCCAATTTCTTAATTTGACGCGAATGGTCAATATCCGATACCGAGATAGGCTCAGGTATGGCCTCTTTGAGCTCATCAACAAAGGTCAAACGTGCTGTCAAATTATTATCAAAGAGCTGGTCTGCCAATTTTTCAGGTGATAACTCTTGGTCTTCTTCCAAATTATTGAAAATAGCAGATTTCATTTTTCCTTGGAAGTTAAAGTCATCCTGATTAAAATTCTCAGCAATCTTCTGGGCAGTATCTTCAACCATCTTAATCGATTTTTTGACAGATTGTTCAGGCTGGACCTGCAACAGATTTTCAGAGAAATAATTGGCAAAGCTTCCATTATGCTTGATTCGCTTTTCAATCAAATAATACTGCTTACTACTACGATTGATTACCAAAGCTTCATCAGGTGTCTGGGCTGCAGAAGGCAAATTATTTTGTGACAATTGAATAGGATGTTGGCTATCTCCCAAAGAATGAATCAAACTGTCCTTGAGAGCAATACGCAAGAAAGCAAAATATTCTTGCCCTTCTTTGTCAAACTGAATAAAGACCAAATCATTGGTCTTTTGATCTTCAGAAATGACAAATTCTTCCTTCCAAAGTTGGGCAATCTTGACTGAGCTTTCCATCAAATCATCTCCTAAATGACTGATGAAAACATTCTCTGCATCGAAATAGCCACGTTTAGCCTCATCAGAGAAAACTTTAGAGAGTTTCTTTCGAAAATACTCATCTAAGCGTGGCGTTATTTCAAGAGGCCCTTCTGCTAAAACCAGCTCCGTATCATTTGGCGAAAACTGGTGAATGATAATGCGTTTAATATATAAATCTAACATAGTTTTTAATAGAGTGGGAAGGCATCTGTAAGAGCTTTAACTTCTCCACGAATGCGTTCCAAAACTTCAGGTTTATCGTGATTTTCCAAAGCTTCAACCATTAATTCAGCAATTTTACGGCTCTCAGCTTCACCCATACCACGACTTGTAATGGCTGGACTACCAACACGGATACCTGATGTCTTGAATGGAGACAATTGCTCGTAAGGAATACCATTCTTGTTCAAAGTAATATTAACTTCTTCAAGAACGTTTTGTGCAACTTTACCATTTTCAACAACTTTAGTCACATCAACCAAGAATAGGTGATTATTAGTGCCACCTGAGATAACACGGAAATCTGGATGTTGATTGAAAACGTCAGCCATGGCAGCAGCATTCTTGATAACATTTTCCCCATATTCCTTAAAGGCAGGGTCAAGTGCTTCTTTAAGAGCAACAGCCTTGGCAGCAATAACATGTTCCAAAGGACCGCCTTGCAAACCAGGGAAGACCGCAGAATTCAATTTTTTAGCGATTTCTTCATCATCAGTCAAAATCAAACCACCACGTGGGCCACGAAGCGTCTTATGAGTTGTTGTAGTGGTCACATGTGCATGAGGAACTGGACTTGGATGATGACCAGAGGCTACAAGACCGGCAATGTGCGCCATATCTACCATAAGGTAAGCTCCTACAGCATCAGCAATTTCACGGAATTTAGCAAAATCAATGATACGTGAGTAAGCTGAAGCCCCAGCAACGATGAGTTTTGGTTGTACTTCTTTAGCTTGAGCGAGAATAGCATCGTAATCAAGGAGTTCAGTTTCTTTATCAACGTTGTAAGCCACAAAGTTATAGGTCTTACCAGAGAAGCTAACTGGTGCACCGTGTGTCAAGTGACCACCCGCTGACAAATCCATTCCCATAACCGTATCACCTGGTTGAATCAACGACATGTAAACTGCTGCATTGGCTTGGCTACCTGAGTGAGGTTGCACGTTGGCAAATTTTGCTCCAAAAAGTTCTTTGGCACGCTCAATAGCAAGAGACTCAACCACATCAATCACGTCTGTACCACCATAGTAACGTTTACCTGGATAGCCTTCTGCGTACTTGTTAGTCAATAGTGTTCCTTGAGCAGCCATTACAGCTTTAGATACCACGTTCTCAGAGGCAATCAACTCAATATTGTTTTGTTGGCGTTCAGCCTCAGCATCAATGGCATTCCAAAGTTCAGGGTCAAATGCTTTGTAATCTTCTTTATCAAAAATCATAGAGGTCTCCTTTGAGGTCTAATGGGGTTCAATCAACTCACCCACATACAGTCGGAAATTATCTCACACTTCCATAGGTCTCTGTTAGTCATTTATTCTATGGTCAACTCGGGTAGAGCCGCCAATAGGTCTTCTTTTGTAATCTTCCCTTGTCTGAGAATTTTAGCCGGTGAAACAGACAAATCCAAAATCGTCGAATCTACACCTAACAAGGCATCATCATCTTGATAGCCAGTCACCTGAAAATCAAATTGGTCTCTTATTTGGTCAAAATAACGACCACTAGCCTTCCCAGACTTATTGGCTGAGGGACCAATTAAAGGACCTTCCGCTTGAATCAGTTCTCTAGTAACAGGATGGTCTGGTAAACGGAAGCCAACCGTCGCCAAACCCGAATTAATCCACTTAGGGACTTTATTATTAGCTTTTAAAATGATAGTCAAAGGTCCAGGCAAAAAAGCATCATACAATTGTTTCAAATATTTGGGCTGCTCTTTCGAATAAGACAGGATATCTTCATAAGAAGCGACATTCAAATTCATGGCTTTATCTCTAGGACGATTTTTCAGCTCATAGACATGGTTCACAGCACTCTCATCCAAAGCCTTAGCAAATAGACCATAGACAGTCTCTGTAGGAAGAACGACTGCGCCACCGTCAGACAAGATTTCTCTTAACACTTTCTTATTTTTCATCATCAATCACGACCATTCTATCTTGTCCAAATTGGTCCTTAAGGACACGCACTCGCTTATCTGGAAAATGTAGAGACAAGAGCTTTTTCAAATCCATTCCCTGCTTATAGCCAATTTCAAAGTAGAGCTTTCCACTAGGAGTCAAATACCTATCTGCCTCCTCAATAATCTGTCTATAAATGGCAAGTCCCTCTTCATCAGCAAACAAGGCCATCTTTGGCTCGCTAGCCAAGACATTGACCTCAACTTCGTTCTTATCATTTTCAGAAATATAGGGAGGATTTGACACAATGATATCAAAACTGCCAGAAATATTTTCGAAAACATCCGATTGAACAAAGCTAATGTCTACCTGATTTAGCTTAGCATTCTCCTTGGCAAGCTCTAGCGCATCCACTGACAAGTCACTAGCTGTTACTTGCCAAAGGAGGCGACTCTTTTTCAGGGATACCGAAATAGCACCACTCCCAGTTCCAATATCAAGAACCTTAAGCTCTGTGCTTGGGTTTTCCGCTAAAATCAAGTCCACTAATTCCTCAGTTTCAGGACGTGGAATCAAGACACGCTCATCAACCCGAAAACGTAAACCATGAAAGTCTTCATAACCTAAGATATACTGAGCAGGCTTGTGATTCTTTAGTTGGCTAAATGTATGAGCTAATAGCTCAGCATCTTCCTCTGAAACTTCCTGACGCAATTGAAGAACAAAATGAGTCAAGTCCCACTGCGTCAAGCCACGATAAACAAAGGAAAGGGCCTCTGGCTCTTCTCCAACAGCCTCAAGCTGCTTTTCATAGTCAGCTAGAACATCCGCTAGAATCATTTGTTAAGCTCTTCCAATTTTTGAGTTTGGTCGTAAAGAACAAGAGCATCAATGACTTCATCCATTTTCCCAGCCAAAATTGTATCTAGTTTTTGAAGGGTCAAACCAATACGGTGATCCGTTACACGGTTTTGTGGGAAGTTGTAAGTACGGATACGCTCTGAACGGTCCCCTGTACCAACAGTAGATTTACGCTCAGCATCTTGTTCATCTTGAGCGATTTGTGCAAAGTGGTCCGCAACACGTGCACGGATAATCTTCATGGCTTTATCACGGTTCTTCTGTTGTGTACGTTCTTCTTGCATCTCTACTTTGATTCCAGTAGGAATGTGAACCATACGAACCGCAGTCGCAACCTTATTGACGTTCTGACCACCAGCACCAGATGCGTGATAGATATCGACACGAAGGTCCTTAGGATCAATTTCGTACTCTACTTCTTCAACTTCTGGCATAACCAAAACAGTTGCTGTCGAGGTATGAACACGACCTTGGCTCTCAGTCACAGGCACACGTTGTACACGGTGTGCTCCTGATTCATATTTGAGTTTTGAGTAGACTGATTGTCCTGAAACCATGGCAACCACTTCTTTGATACCACCGACACCATTATAAGAGGCTTCCATGACCTCAAAGCGCCAACCTTGTGTTTCTGCGTATTTTTGGTACATAGCTAAAAGGTCACCTGCAAACAAGGCAGCTTCATCACCACCTGCAGCCCCACGGATTTCGAGGATAATATTCTTGTCATCATTAGGGTCTTTTGGCAAGAGAAGAATTTTCAAGCGTTCTTCGTACTCTTCTTTAGCGGCTTTGGATTCTTTGAGTTCTTCCTTAGCCATTTCTTCCAAGTCAGGATCACCACTTGCTTCCTTAATCATCTCTTCAGCGTCTGAGATACTTTGGATGACTTGCTTGTACTCACGGTATGCTGTCACAGTTTCACGAGTATTTGCCTCTTCACGTGACAACTCCATGAAGCGTTTAGTGTCTGAAACGACTTCAGGGTCACTAAGCAATTCACCCAATTCCTCATAACGGTCTTCAACCGCTTGTAACTGATCATAAATATTCATTTGTTATCTTTACTCCTTATATAACTAATAGTCGTTTTTAGTCCTTGTTCAAAGGGATTATGTTTTCTTTAGGTGGATTAAACCAGTGCTTTCGGCAAACGGAGATATAACTCTCGTGTCCTCCAATTTGAACTTGTGCTCCCTCATAAACTGGCTTACCATCTTCCATACGAAGAACCATGGTTGCCTTTCTCGAGCAATAATGACAAATGGTCTTGATTTCATCAATCTTATCAGACAAAAGCAAGAGATACTTAGACCCTTCAAATAGATTGTTCTGAAAATCATTTTTGAGACCAAAAGCCATCACTGGGATATCTAACTCATCAACAATTCGTGCCAAATCATAGACATTCGCACGGCTCAAAAACTGTGCCTCATCAACTAAAACACAGTAAGGTCGTGGATTCATATGAGCAATGTAACCAAAAATATCCGTATCATCACCAATAGGATAGGCCTTCCGCTTCATGCCAATACGACTCGAGATATAGCCGACCCCATCTCGATTATCCAAACGACTGGTCAACAATACTACTGGTTTTCCTTGTTCTTCGTAATTATAGGCAACCTTAAGAATCTCAATGGATTTCCCAGAATTCATGGTGCCGTAGCGAAAATAAAGTTGTGCCAAACCAGTCTCCTCTAAAATATGTATTGTACTTATTTTATCATAATTCCAAGCGTAAAAGGGAGGGAGACTGAACAATTTTTGAAAAAAGTTCGCCTCTCTCCCCTATTTTTATGATAGGTTTGACTGATGTTCCAAATGGCTCAATTTTATCACCTTTATAAAGTTTTACCAGTCTATTTACTTCTTATGAATAGGCTTTAGCCAATTTTTCAAGGAGTTCTTCTTTCTCCTCATCACTAGCAAATGAAGCTTCGATTGCTGTCTTATTATGAGCATAGAAGTCTTGAACTGAGCTATCAAAATGCTTGTGATAGAGTTCGTACTCTTTGGTCAGGTTTGTATCAGAAACAGTCCGATTGTCCGTATTAATAGTAATATTAGCCCCTGCCGCTTTCATTTTTAGATAAGGAAAATCAGTAACTGTAACAGCTGCCTTGGTCTGGAGATTACTTGTTAAACATAATTCTCCTGTGACACCATTTTTGACAAACTCTTCCAAAAGCTCGGGCTCTTGAGCCAAAATCGTTGCATGGCCATTACGCTTAATTCCCATGGCAATCGACTCAGCCAAAAAGGCAGGGCAACCACACTCACCAGCATGAAAAGTCATCGGACGGTTGTAACTTTGAACTTGTTCAATTAGAGGTTTAATCGCTTTAGGTCCATAATGATGCTCATCTCCGGCAAAATCAAAACCAACAAAGTCACTATTTTCAACTTCATTTGCTTCATCAAGAATACGGGCCGTTAATTCTTGATCTGATTGGCGCATGCCACAAACTAGGGCCTTGGCTACAATACCAAATTCTTCTTGAGCTTGACGTAAGCCTTGACAAACAGCATCGATGGTTTCAGCGACAGTCAATCCCTTATCCATTGACAACTCTGGAGCAAAACGCACTTCAATATAGATGACATTTTCAAGAGCAGCCTGTTTAGCAACATCATAAGCCGCAATGGTCAAGGCTTCCTTTGTTTGAAGCAAAGGACGAATATAATCAAAAGCCTCAAGATAATCTAGGAGACTCTCACAGGTAGCCGGTGCTGTCACATGGTGTTTGAGCTCCGCATCGTCCTCAGGTAACTCAATCTGTGCCAAGTCAGCTAGGTGACGAATGGTTTTCAACGATAGTGAACCATCCAAATGGCAGTGTAGTTCTGTTTTAGCCAACTTATGAAAATCAATAACAGTCATTCTTTTCTTCCTCTCTAAACAATATGTTTTTTTATCAGATAAAAATTAATTTTTACTATCTTATCATTCTTATGGAAAAAGTCAAGGTGTCGCGCCTAATAGGACGTAGTAGATTCTTGAAATGTCATTAGCATTTTGTTAGGATGTAACTATCAAGAATACAAGGAGAAACTTTATGTCTGACTATATTTTATCAGAAGTTTGGAAAAACCCAACCTCTATGGGAGGTGCCTGGGGTGGCCTCAATCAACCTACAGCTGGTGCACGTTTTGAACAAACTTTACCTAAAGGTGACCAACCTTTCCAACTCTATACTCTTCCGACACCAAATGGTATCAAGGCAACTATCATGCTGGAAGAATTGAAAGAACTTGGTGTGACTCAAGCAGGTTATGATGCTTATCGTATTAAGATTGGTGATGGTGACCAATTCGGCTCAGACTTTGTTTCAATCAATCCAAACTCAAAGATTCCAGCCATGATGGATTACTCTGAAGACCAACCAGTTCGTGTCTTCGAATCAGCTAACATCCTCCTTTACTTGGCTGAAAAATTTGGCAAACTCATTCCAACTGATCACGCAAAACGTACAGAAGTTCTCAACTGGCTATTTTGGCAAACAGGTGCTGCTCCTTTTCTAGGTGGTGGCTTTGGGCACTTCTTCCACTATGCACCTGAAAAAATCGAATATGCCATCAACCGTTTTGCCATGGAAGCCAAACGCCAACTTGACTTGCTTGATAAAGAATTAGCAACCAAACCTTATATTGCCGGTGATGAATACACTATCGCTGATATCGCCATCTGGTCTTGGTATGGCCGCCTTGCTCAAGATAAGATTTGGGACAAGGCTGGTATCTTCCTTGACGTTAAAGAATACAAGCACCTTCAAGCTTGGACTGAAAAAATTGCCGACCGTCCAGCGGTTAAACGTGGACTTGAAGTCGACTATAAAGATATCTAATTTTTATAACGGTTTGCCTAGGCTAACCGTTTTTCTATTGTTTCATGATATAATAGAAGCAAAATCACAAGGAGACATTCATGACTGTATTTCAAGCTATTTTAGAAAAAATCAAAGCCTACGACACTATTATTATTCACCGCCACCAAAGACCTGACCCTGATGCCATTGGTAGTCAGGTAGGACTGAAAGAAATTTTAAAAACAAACTTTCCAGATAAAAAGGTTCTTGCGACAGGTGTTAATGAACCTACCTTGTCTTGGATTGCTGAGATGGACGAGGTAGCTGACCAAGATTATGAAGGGGCGCTTGTTATTGTTACTGATACAGCCAATACCCCTCGTATCGATGACGATCGTTATGATAAAGGTGACTTCCTTATCAAAATTGACCATCATCCTAACGATGATGCCTACGGTGATCTTCTACTTGTTGATACGACTGCTTCAAGTGCTAGCGAAATTGTGACAGACTGGGCCCTCAGCCTTGGTCTTTCCTTGTCAGATGCTGCTGCTCGTGTTCTCTACAATGGTATTGTTGGCGATACAGGTCGCTTCCTCTTTCCATCTACTACTCCTAAAACACTTCAAATCGCGGCTAAACTTCGTGAATACGACTTTGATTTTGCAGCAATGGCTCGTCGTATGGACAGTTTTCCTTTCAAAATTGCTAAACTACAAGGTTATGTTTTCGATAATCTAGAAGTCGATGAAAATGGTGCAGCTCGAGTTGTCTTGACACGAAAGATTTTGGATGAATTCAATGTCACTGATGCTGAAAGTTCTGCCATTGTTGGAACTCCAGGCCGTATTGATTGTGTCGAATCTTGGGCTATTTTCTTAGAGCAGCCTGAAGGACATTACCGTGTCCGTCTACGTAGTAAAAGCATTGTCATCAACGAGATTGCCAAACGCCATGATGGTGGCGGCCACCCACTAGCTAGTGGGGCCAATTCCTACAGCTTAGAAGAAAACGAACAAATCTATCAAGAAATCAAGGATACAGTTGCCCATGCAACTCACTAATCGTCGTGTACGTCTCATGGGAACTGTGATTGACGTCTCTATCTATCATAAAGAACCAGAACCCCTGCTCGACCAAGTTGAAGCACTTCTACATACCTACAATAAGCGCTTCTCAGCCAATGACGACAGTTCCGAACTCATGAAAATTAACAAGGCAGCAGGCTTACATCCAGTGACAGTTCACCCAGAGCTTTTTGAACTTATTTCTCTTGGAAAATGGCATAGCTGCCAACCTGGAAGTCACCTTAATATTGCTATCGGGCCTCTCATTCAGACTTGGCGCATTGGTTTTTCTGATGCTAAGCTGCCTCTTCCTGAAGAAATTCGTCCGCTCCTAGATATCATCAATCCCAACGCCATTCTTCTATCCGAGGAAAATCAAAGTGTTTTTCTCAAAGAAAAAGGGATGAAAATTGATCTTGGTGCTCTGGCAAAGGGATATATTGCAGATCGTATTGCAGATTTTCTTAAAGCTAAAAAAGTAACCAGCGCCCTAATCAATCTCGGAGGTAATGTCCTAACCTTTGGACCAGCTCTCCATAATCCTGACCAAAAATGGCGCATTGGTATTCAAAATCCTAAGGAGACTAGAAATACAAATCTTATGGTGCTTGCTATAAAAGATCAGTCTGTTGTCACTTCGGGAATCTATGAACGCACTTTTGAGATAGATGGCAAAACCTACCACCATATTTTTGATAGCCAGACTGGTTATCCAGTCTCCAGTGACCTAGCCAGCCTTACCATTATTTCATCCCTCTCAGTGGATGGTGAAATTTGGACAACCCGCTTATTTGGCTCTAGTCTCGAACATATTTTCCAGGAAGTTAGTTCACAAGCTGAGCTTGAAGCAATCATCGTTGATAAAGATAATCACTGCTTTCAGACAGGTGGCATTTACAAAATGCGAATTTCCTAAAAAATAGTAAAAAAGACTTGTCAAGTAGACCACCTTTTGATAAACTAAAATAGTTAAAAAAACTATGGTGCGGAAAGTACCATGGCAGAAAGGAAATATTTTAACATGAAAAAAGATATCCATCCAGATTACCGTCAAGTAGTATTCATGGACACAACTACTGGTTACCAATTCCTTAGTGGTTCAACTAAACACTCAAACGAAACAGTTGAATTCGAAGGTGAAACTTACCCACTTATCCGTGTAGAAATTTCATCAGATTCACACCCATTCTACACTGGCCGTCAAAAATTCACTCAAGCAGACGGACGCGTGGATCGTTTCAACAAAAAATACGGTCTCAAATAAGCAACATCTTGTTGTTAAGCCATTCCGATTGGAATGGTTTTTTTGTATGCTCTTGGGTATAAGCTCTCCTACTCCCATATTTATAAAATAAAAAAACAGCTTCCATATGGAAACCGTTTAATCCTATTAGCCTGCTTTACCAATAGCCAAAGCCCAGATAAAGAAGAGAGCAAATCCAAACAAGAAGATCAAGCCTGCAATGGCAAGTCCTTTCAACCAAGTTGGAAGGTCTTTCTTCTCTTTTGTAACAAGTACGTAATTCAAAAGCGCAAAGAAAGGTGTTGTAAGGAATGAACCAATCATAGCGAAGCGAAGCATGGTTGCTACTTGACCTTGGAAGAAGAAAATAATGATGAGACCAAGAATAGATGTCAAGGTCATCCAAACATTCAATGGTGTTTGATTTTTTTCTTTTTGGTTAAACAAAAGACGAAGAGAAATTTCGTTAACACGTGAGTAACCATCGATAACAGTAATCACAGTACCAAAGATACACAAGAAAGCGATAAAGGTAATCAAATAGCGTGACCACTCACCAAGCACTGATGCGTACATACCAACAAACTGTGCAATATACTTAGCTGATGCTGCTTCTACTGGTTTACCAGTTGGGTACTGGATAAGAGCACCGAGTGCTACAAAGAATACCGCAAGAATAGCTGTTCCGATGTAACCAACGTTAAAGTCAAAGAGGGCATCATCAGTGTTGAAATCAACAGTTTTCTTTTTCTCAGCTGACCAAAGTGAGTTAATGGCTGAAATTTCAATTGGTGCTGGCATCCATCCAAGAAGTGAAACGATAAATGGAAGGGCTGCGAGCTGCCATGGTGTTTTTTCAACGAAGTCAGCACTGTACTCTGGGTGTTTGATTGCCGCAATAATAACTGCTGCTACTGTTGCAATAGTCAAAGCTGACATGATCCATTTAGCCATACCATCAAGAAGTTTGTAACCACCAAAGAGTAACATACCCCAAATGATTGCAACCAAAATGATTGACCATGTGGTAATACTCAAACCAAGCATTGGAAAGGCACTAGCAATGATGGCTGAACAAAGAATAGAAACTCCCGCAGTATTAACCAAAGCTGAGAAGACATTCAAAATGAAGAATACCCAAAGATAGAAATTACCTTTCTCAGCATAACCTTCAACGAGGGTTTTACCCGTATCTGCGGTATACTCGGCACCAAAACGGAAGAATGGGTATTTAAAGAGGTTGGCAAGAATAACCAAGCCTAACAAGGCCCATCCATAAGAACCACCCGCTTGGGTTGATGAAACGATGTGGGAACCACCTACGGCCGCTGAAGCCATTAGGATACCAGGTCCCATTGCTTTTATTTTACTACGCCAGGTAGACTGACTAGATACACTTGTTTGTGACATAAGAGAATCTCCTAAAACAAATTTTCAGAATAATCTGAATTGATGTTTACCATTGTACACAATTGTTGGAATAATTTCAATAGCATTTCACATATTTTCTGAAAAATAGAAAAAAGCCATCCAAACGGATAGCTCTTTTACTATTTAGAAAGTCCTGTAAAGAAATCTACGATAGCTTGCCAAATTTGTGCAAAGATATTTTTGCTGTTCTCAACCGCTTTGTTGGCATTAAAGTTTAGGTTGATTCCAGAGAAGGTATTACCAGCTTTCGAAACGATAGAATCTTTAAGTGAACTCAAGGTTGACTTAAAGCTAGCACTATCAATGATTGAAGACTTAGATAAATTCATAGCAAAATTCACCAGAAGGTTAATTTGCGTATCAGAAAGATCCAAGTTGTAATTATTGATAGTCTGCTGAACAATCGTTTTAGCTTGGTCTTCAGTCAACTTATCCCCTTTATCAGCAACTGCTGACTTAATATCAGTCATAGCTACATTAAGCTTGTCCGCATCATAGTCACTCTTGCCTGAATTTTCCTCATTAATTTGAGAAAGGGTTTTAAGTTCCTCCTGCGCAAGCTCTTTGCTTTCATCTGAAACCTTAGCCCCATTTTGCTCAAGGGAATAGTAAATACCAGCCAAGGCACTTTCTCCAGTAACTGCAATCGGTGCTGCTACCGTAATCTTGGCGTGTTCGATACCAAGTGTCGTGGCAGCATTACGGTACATATCTGGAGTGATTTTAGTGATATTTTGCGGTGTCACAATCTCTACACTCAAGGTTTCCTTAGCACCAAGCTTAGCAATCTTAACCGAAGAATATAGCTGAAGACTAGAATCATCTGCAACGTTCATAATATTCGCATATGCAGATGTCGTCAAGGTCTTGACATTAGTATCCTTATTACTGTCATACCCTAACAAATTCAAGGTTTCATTACGCTGCTCTTCCGACAATGAATAACCCATCACATAGTCTGGTTGAACATAAGATTCATCAATAACCTTTTGGACTTGTGATGATGTTGCTGCTTGAGCAGCCGAGGTGAAGGCTGTTACTGAAGCCAATAAAGCCATCCCAGTAACAAGAAGTTTTTTCAATTTCATGTGTGTTTCCTTTCGAAAATAGAATATTATTCCATAATCTCCTAAAGGACGACTGGTATAAGTCCAATCGTGAATTTATTATACCATGACTTAAAAAATTAAGGTCAAAAAAACTACTCGTGCAACTCCAAAGGAAGACCATCCGGATCAGCAAAGAAAGTCATCTTTTCACCGGTAAAAGTATCCTTGCGAATAGGTTGGCAGGAAATACCCTTTTCTTCTAAACTCTTGATAACCTCTTCAATATTAGTCACTCTGAAAGCTAAATGACGTAAGCCACAGGCCTCAGGATAAGACGGACGTTTAGGTGGCTCCACATAGTTCGGATCACTGGTCTTATTGCCAAAGATTTCAAGTTCTATATCCCCACAACGTAGGTCTAACTTATAATCGTGACGTTCTGGACGGTGATTTTCCCGAATAATCTCAAAACCAAGTTTATCGACATAAAAATCTCGAGACAACTCATAATCAGAAACAATAATAGCAACATGGTGCACTGTATTTAAAAACATATTTTCCTCCATAGAAAAAGGCCCGAAGGCCCCTTTCTTAACTTTGAAATTGATTGTATGACTTATTAAAGGCCTCAATAATGTCTGAACTTGCCTTGTCAAAATCTACCTGCGATTTCAATTCACCTTTGACGATTGTACGCTGAGTTGCTTCAGCATCCGTACATGTTACCAAAGTAACTTCAGACTTGCCTGGTGTATCATCAACCACTGCTACTTCGGTTGGTTGAACAACCTTGACCTCACTAATGACATAAGTATAGACCTTATTTTTATCCGTAAGATAGATTTTCATGCCTTCCTTAGCCTTATCTAGCGGTGAAAATAGCATGTCAGATGCACCAGCAATACCAAAGACGTGGTGACTAGCTAGTGAATAGTTATTTTCACCACCCATGACTTGGTCTTCTTTCATAGTTCCAGCACCGTAGGTCAACTCAGTATTACCAAGTCCTTTGAAAATAGGAAGATTGATACCTACCTCTGGAATGGCAATACCACCAATGACAGGAAGTTCCTGAGCATCCATCTGTGCTTGCAAGACAGACTCTGTGCTAATTGATTTAACGGTATCAAAGTCAAAACTCGTCTTAGCTTCCTTGTTTTTCTCAATAGTCTTTTTAGAAACCTTGCTCACTTGATACTTATTTGTATTCCAAGCAATTACTGTGTTTCGAATAGACTTATTGAAAATCAAGGCTAAACCAACAACCAAGAGAACAACAATCAACACCCAGCGAAGAATATCCAGCCACTTAGGGCGTTTCTTTGTTGCTTTATTTTTCTTATCTTTGCTCATTAGTTGTCACCACTTTCTTGGTCTTCGGAAGCTTGTTCTACTTCTTCTGGTTCAACTAAAGCAAAGGTTACAATACGAGCAGAGTCATCCAAACGCATGACCTTAACCCCTTGAGTTGCACGACCAGTTTGAGAGATATTAGCAACGGCAGTACGGATGATAACACCTGTATCTGTGATGACCATGATATCCTCATCACCAGACACTGTGACAATACCTGCTAGGTTACCATTCTTCTCTGTGATATTAGCAGTCTTGATACCTTTACCACCACGTCCCTTCGTTGGGTATTCAGTAGCTGAGGTACGCTTACCGTAACCTTTTTCAGTGATAATCAAGACTTCTTGGTCTTCTGTAATGGCAGCTGCACCAACAACTTGGTCACCATCACGAAGAGTTACCCCTTTAACACCGGCAGCCATACGGCTCATGCTTCGAATAGTGTCTTCTTTGAAGCGTACACTGTAACCAAATTTGGTACCAATGACAATTTCTTCATTACCTGTAGTCAAGAAGACATTGATTAGCTCGTCACCTTCTCTAAGTTTCAAGGCAATCAAGCCATTTTGACGGATGTTCTTAAATTCTGCTTCTTTGGTACGTTTAACCAGACCTTGGCGAGTTACAAAGACAAGGTGATTATTTTCAGAAGCTTCATCACTCTTAGCGTTAATGACCGTTTGAATGGTCTCACCTTCGTCCAACTTCAAGAGATTGACAATAGGTAAGCCTTTGGCTGTACGGCCATACTCAGGGATTTCATACCCCTTGAGACGGTATACACGCCCCTTATTGGTCATGAAGTAAAGGTGATCATGAGTGCTTGTTGAGACAATATCTCGAACAAAGTCATCATCGTTAACACCAGTACCTTGAACACCACGTCCTCCACGTTTTTGTGAACGGAACTCGTCTTGGGCTAAACGTTTAATATACCCCTTGTTTGAAAGAGTGATAACAACATCTTCTTCTTCGATGAGATCTTCATCTTCAAGAGAAACGACTTCTCCGACCATAAGCTCTGTACGACGAGCATCTGCGAATTTACGCTTGCTTTCGTCCAATTCTTCCTTGATGATAGCAATGACACGTTCTGGTTTTTCCAAAATATCAGCTAAATCAGCAATCAAGGCAAGGAGATCATTGTACTCATTTTGAATCTTATCACGTTCCAAACCTGTCAAACGACGCAAACGCATATCAAGAATGGCTTGACTTTGACGTTCCGTAAGTTCGAAGCGAGCCATCAAGTCAGCTTGAGCCTCTGCATCAGTTTGACTGTTACGGATAATCGTAATCACTTCATCCAAATAATCAAGAGCAATCAGCAAACCTTCTAAAATGTGGGCACGTGCTTCAGCCTTATCCTTGTCAAACTGTGTACGACGAACCACAACTTCTTGTTGGTGCGCAATATAGTCAGCCAAGATTTGACGCAAGGAAAGGATTTTAGGAACACCCTTTTCAATGGCCAACATGTTGAAGCTAAAGTTAGTCTGAAGTTGCGTTAATTTGAACAAATTATTCAAGATAACATTGGCCGAAGCATCACGACGCACTTCGATGACAAAGCGTACCCCTTCACGAGATGACTCGTCACGGACTGCTGTAATCCCCTCAATACGTTTTTCTTGGGCTAAACGCACGATATGTTCATGAACCTTGGTCTTATTGACCATGTAAGGAAACTCAGTGACAACAATACGCTCACGACCTGATTTAGTTGTTTCAATTTCGGTACGCGAACGAAGGACAATAGAACCCTTACCAGTCTCATAAGCACGGTGAATACCAGATTTCCCCATGACCAAACCTCCAGTTGGGAAGTCGGGTCCAGGAAGGACTTCCATCAGTTCACGTGTTGTGACTTCAGGATTATCCATCATCAATTTGACAGCATCAATCGTTTCAGCCAAATTGTGTGGTGGAATGTTAGTTGCCATACCAACGGCAATCCCTGTCGCACCATTGACAAGAAGGTTGGGAATACGTGACGGAAGAACAATTGGTTCACGTTCTGATCCATCATAGTTATCTTGAAAATCTACGGTATTCTTGTTAAGATCACGTAGCATTTCCAAGGCGATTTTAGACATACGCGCCTCAGTATAACGCTGAGCGGCAGCCCCATCTCCGTCCATAGAACCAAAGTTCCCGTGACCATCAACCAACATGTAACGGTAGCTCCACCATTGTGCCATACGGACCATGGCTTCATAGATAGATGAATCCCCGTGTGGGTGATATTTACCCATGACATCCCCGGTGATACGGGCAGATTTTTTATGCGGCTTATCAGGTGTCACCCCAAGCTCATTCATTCCATAAAGAATACGACGTTGTACAGGTTTTAAACCGTCACGAACATCTGGAAGAGCACGAGACACGATAACACTCATGGCATAATCGATAAAGCTCGTCTTCATCTCAGACGTCAAATTAACGTCAATTAAATTATTATCTTGCACTCTAAAAATGCCTCTTTTCTTTCATTCAAATCATTCCAAACTCTAATAAAAGAGTATAGAAGATTTCTATAATATTATACCATAAAACGCTTTATTTTTCAGTTGTGTAAAACGCTTTCATCCATTATTTACTTAATATTTCGTGACATCCATCACTTAAAGTGGTAGAATAAGCAGTGTATGGGGTAACCCAATTAAAAAAAAGGAGATGTTTAGACCCATGACTGCAACTAAACAACACAAAAAAGTCATCCTCGTTGGTGACGGTGCCGTAGGTTCATCTTACGCTTTCGCACTTGTAAACCAAGGTATCGCTCAAGAACTTGGTATCATCGAAATTCCACAATTGTTCGAAAAAGCTGTTGGTGATGCGCTTGACCTTAGCCACGCGCTTGCTTTCACTTCACCTAAAAAAATCTACGCAGCTAAATACGAAGACTGTGCGGATGCTGACCTTGTAGTTATCACTGCTGGTGCTCCACAAAAACCAGGTGAAACTCGTCTTGATCTTGTTGGTAAAAACCTTGCTATCAACAAATCTATCGTTACTCAAGTTGTTGAATCAGGCTTCAAAGGAATCTTCCTTGTAGCAGCTAACCCAGTTGACGTATTGACTTACTCAACATGGAAATTCTCAGGATTCCCTAAAGAACGCGTTATCGGTTCAGGTACTTCACTTGACTCAGCTCGTTTCCGTCAAGCACTTGCTGAAAAACTTGATGTTGACGCTCGTTCAGTTCACGCCTACATCATGGGTGAACACGGTGACTCAGAATTTGCCGTTTGGTCACACGCTAACATCGCCGGTGTAAACCTTGAAGAATTCCTTAAAGATACTCAAAACGTTCAAGAAGCTGAATTGGTTGAATTGTTCGAAGGTGTTCGTGATGCCGCTTACACAATCATCAACAAAAAAGGTGCTACATACTATGGTATCGCCGTAGCTCTTGCTCGTATCACTAAAGCTATTCTTGACGATGAAAATGCAGTACTTCCATTGTCTGTATTCCAAGAAGGTCAATATGGTGTAAGCAACGTCTTTATCGGTCAACCTGCTATCGTAGGTGCACACGGTATCGTACGTCCAGTGAACATCCCATTGAACGATGCTGAACAACAAAAAATGAAAGCTTCTGCTGATGAATTGCAAGCTATCATTGATGAAGCATGGAAAAACCCTGAGTTCCAAGAAGCTTCAAAAAACTAATTTGACATTAGTTAAATAAAAGTCTCCAGTAGGAGGCTTTTTTCGTATTTCAAAAAAGAAAAAAACAGCTAATTCAACTGAATTAGCTGTTTCAGATTATTTAGCTGAGATAGCTGCTTTAGCAATATAGCTAAGCGGTTGGTTAAAGTGTGGCAAGAAGAACAAATCAAGCAATTGAAGACGGTCGATCGTTACACCTTCTTGGATAGCCAATGAGAACATGTGGATTCCCATAGAGATGTCCATACGTGATACCATTTGAGCACCAAGAACTTTGCGTGTATCTTTGTCATAAACGATCTTGATTGTAACGTCTTCATTTTCATCTTCCATGAAGGCAGCTTTTTGAAGATCTGTTGATTCTACTACTGCTGGATTGAAACCAAAGCGTTTTGCTTTTTCTTCTGTCAAACCAGTAGATACCATGTTCAAACCATAGATTGAGATACCATTTGATCCTTGAACACCGTTTGATTCAACATCGCCACCACCGGCATTATGACCACCGACAATACCTGAACGAACAGCGTTTGAAGCCAAGGCAATGTAGTTCACATCTTCAAGGGCATTGTCATAAACGGTAGCACAATCACCAACTGCATAAACATCTTTGATTGATGTTTCTTGTTTCTTATTAACAAGGTAAGCCCCATTACGGAATGTTTCCAATTTACCAGCACCAAGAGCTGTGTTAGGACGGAAACCTACTGCAAGGACAACCATGTCGACATCGTAAGCATTTTTATCAGTGACGATACGTTCAACTTTAGTATCACCTTCAACTGCCTTAACAGTTTCACCAAATGCCAATTTAATACCGTGGCTTTCCATATTTTTAGCCATAAGTTCAGTCAAGTCATGGTCATAATAACCAGCCAAACATGTATCAACAACGTCGATAAGGATAACTTCTTTACCATGACGTTGGAAAGCTTCAGCCAATTCAACACCAATGTAACCAGCACCTACAACCGCTACACGTTTGATATCTTGAGATTTGTCGTTCAACTTATCGATAACTTCTTGGGCGTTTTGGAAAAGTTTAACGAATTGAAGGTTTTCAAGTGTAGCTTCGAAAGTACGGCTACCTTCTTTAATTTCAGCACCTTCGATTGGAGGCAAGATTGGTTGAGACCCAGTAGCCAAAATCAATTTGTCATATGATTCAACGTGCTCTTTACCATCTACAAGGGCTGTAACAGTTTTACCATCAAAGTCAATAGACTCAACTGGTGAGTTCATATAAACTTTAGCACCCTTGCTTTCAAGTCCTTCTTTGTTGGCATAGAAAAGACCATCAGAACCTGAGATTTGATTACCGATCCAAAGAGCCATACCACAACCCAAGAATGAAATGTTAGAGTTTTGGTCGAAAACAACTACTTCATTTTGGTCTCCGTAATTATCGAGAATAGTATTAATACTAAAAGTACCAGCGTGGTTAGCACCAACAACTACGATTTTTGACATAAGTTTATCCAACTTTCTTTTGATAATAGTTTACTATTTCATTCTACCATAATCGGAAAACGGTTACACCTTTTATGCTCAGACTTTGTTACTTTTTGAACAAATTAAGTTTCTATGCTCAAAACCCAAATAGGTCACGGCAAAATATGCAGAAAAACACTTTATGATGACGGTTACCTTTCTTAACACCATCACTGTCTTACCAAATCCTAGAAAGTTACTTTGCTTTAAAATATAAAAAAAGAGTGAGTAACTTTCTCTTTAGAGAATGTCAACACTCTTTTATCTCTATACTAACTCATTAAAATCCCAAACGTCTGTCCAACCTTCATAAAATTCTGGTTCGTGACATACCATAAGGATACTGCCCTTGAAGGCCTGAAGGGCACGCTTCAATTCATCCTTGGCGTCAACATCCAAGTGGTTGGTAGGTTCATCCAGAACAAGAACATTATTTTCACGATTCATAAGGAGACAGAAGCGAACTTTAGCCTGTTCCCCACCAGAAAGCACTTGAATTTGGCTTTCAATATGCTTAGAGGTTAATCCGCATTTGGCTAGAGCCGCACGGACCTCAGCTTGATTTAAGGCTGGGAAGGCATCCCAAACCGCTTCAAGAGGCGTCTGACGTGACCCTTCTGCTTCTTGCTCGAAGTAACCTAGATCAATAAAATCACCTGTCTCAACTTCTCCTTCGAGTGGTTGAATAATACCAAGCAAGCTCTTAAGCAAAGTAGTCTTACCGATACCATTGGCACCCACGATAGCTACTTTTTGATTACGTTCGAAGGTAAGATTCAAAGGAGCCTTGGTCAAAGGGCGGTCGTAACCAATAACGAGGTCTTTGGTTTGGAAAATAAAGCGTCCAGGCGTACGACTTTCCTTGAAATGAAATTCAGGTTTTGGCTTCTCAGCCTGCAATTCGATAATTTCCATCTTATCCAATTTCTTCTGACGAGACATGGCCATATTTCGAGTAGCAACACGTGCCTTGTTACGGTTAACAAAATCTTGAAGGTCTGCAATTTCCTTTTGCTGACGTTCATAGGCAGCTTCTAATTGAGCTTTCTTCATAGCATAGACAGATTGGAAATTGTCATAATCACCTGCATAGCGAACCAAGTCTTGATTTTCAACATGATAGACAATGTTAATCACATCGTTTAGGAATGGAATATCGTGAGAAATGAGGACAAAGGCATTTTCATACTCTTGAAGATAGCGTTTAAGCCAAGCAATGTGTTCAGCATCCAAATAGTTGGTTGGCTCATCGAGAAGTAAGATATCTGGTTTTTCAAGCAATAACTTAGCCAAGAGAATCTTGGTACGTTGACCACCTGAAAGGTCCGTTACATCTGTATCCATGCCAAAATCCATGACACCTAGTGCACGGGCAACCTCATCAATCTTAGCATCTAGTGTATAGAAATCACGCGTTTCCAAGCGATCCTGAAGCTCACCCACTTCTTCCATCAGAGCATCAACGTCAGCTCCTTCGTCAGCCATAGACATGTAAATCTCATTGATACGTTCTTCAGTCTTAAAGAGTTCATCAAAAGCCGTACGAAGGACATCACGAACGGTCATTCCCTTTTCAAGAACAGCATGCTGATCCAAGTAACCCGCTGTAACGTACTTAGACCACTCTACCTTACCTTCATCTGGCTGCAATTTTCCAGTAACGATAGACATGAAGGTTGACTTTCCTTCACCGTTAGCACCGACAAGACCGATATGCTCACCTTTGAGCAAACGGAATGAGACATTTTCAAAAATAGCACGGTCACCAAATCCGTGACTAAGATTTTTGACTTCTAAAATAGACATAGCATATCTGGGCTGAACCTGCCTTCAGCCCTTTCCTTTCTTGACATTAACTTTACTATTTTACCATTTTTTAGTGAAAATTTGGACCTCTGCTTCTGGAAAATTAAAAAGAAAAAGCAGGACTAACCTGCTAAATCTTTAGTTTCTCTGTAAAATACGTTTGAAGACAGGATAGAGGAGAGGCACCGCAATAATAGTCACTACCGATGTTCCAAAGGTTCCACCAATTTTAGTAAGTGCCAATACCATGGCTGCATTGAGTGGTAAAGCTGCAACAACACTATTAATAATCGTATACTTAATAAAATTCAAAATAATTTTGGTCACTGCGGCTATGACTCCAATGATTATGATGTTAGTCATTTTGTCATTTGATTTTAGAAGCTTTTCAAAAACAAGATAGAGAACATAACAAACAATCAAAGATTCTAAAATAGTAATCCAGACCTCAGCGGCATAGCCATTGAAAATATCAAATAGCCCTAACCCTACTGTTGCGACTAGCGCACCTTTTCTGGCACCGAAAATCAAAACAGCAATCACAACTAGGGCATTTCCCAGATGGACAAATTGAGGTCCAAAAGGAATACGAATAAACTGTACACTCACAATAATTAAAGCTGCATACAAACTCAATTCAACTAATTCACGTGTTTTATCACTTTTCATTTTTCTCCTCCAATAGGGCATTAAAACCACTGAATAAATAACCAATATGGGGCTCATAGCAAAGACCATACTTTAAAGGACGACCATCGGACAGTGTTGACGAAAGAACCCTATCCATAACATCCAAGGCCAAATCACAAACCTTTAGTAAATCAAGGTCATAAAAGTAACCAGCTGATAAGATTGCCGTTAGTAAATCACCACTTCCATAAAAATGATTACCATAACGTTTTTGCATGCGATAAATCGTTCGATTAGTCTCTTTATCAAAATAAGCCAACCCAATTTTGTCATTCTCAAATGAGATACCTGTCAAAATAACTTTTCGAGGTCCAAGCTTGCTCAACTCTCTCAGAAGCTTTTTAATAGTGGCGTCATCATAGGAACCTGCTTCTAGATAGGAAGAATCCGTTAACAAAGAAGCTTCAGTCAGATTGGGAATGATAACATCTGCCTGCTGACAAAAATCTTTCATAGCTTCTACATATTCCCTATCAAAACCTTGATAAAGATGGCCATTATCTCCCATAATGGGGTCAATAAATAACGGTAGCTGTCTATCTCGAGCCAGTTGACCTACAAGTTCTAGTTCTTCTCTTGACTTAAAATAACCACTTACTAAGCCATCTACTGAAAAATCCAAGTACTCCCACTGCTTATAGAATCCCTTCAGGTCATCCGTAAGATCCCGCATATAGATATTCTCAAACTCCCCTGTATGCGAAGATAAAAGAACTGTTGGTAAAGGAAGGACTTCAGTTTGACAGGCTGACATAATAGGTAGACTACTGGTCAAAGCAACCTTACCTAACCCAACAAGGTCATTAGCAACAATCACTGTAGCCATCTATTTTTCGTCCCAAACTTTTTTAAACTGTTTAACAAATCCGGTATGGAAATAAATATAATAGGCCAAGCCCAAACCAATTATCGCAGCAATCACATCAAAAGGAATTTTCATAATAGCAACTGCTGGTGTTCCATAGATAAAGGCTCTTCCCAAACCATAACCAACTAGGTCAATAATAGCACCAAGCAAGAGTCCAAGAGCAGCCCTAGATTTGCTCAATTTACCTAAACGACCACCAACGAAAAGTGCAATAGCAAGAACTTGAAGGCTATGGGTCACTAGAGTTACCCACATAGGAAGAGGGTAAAAGAGAAAATCTCCAATAAAGGAACCTACTCCTGCAATAATAACTGCTTCTGTAGGTGGGAAAATTAAGCCAACTAGGAAAATAACAATCCCATTAAAATAGAAATGACCTCCCGGTACAGGAATCGATAAGAGACTAGAACTCAAAATAATCACAAGTGCCATGAAAAAAGCAGAGAGGGTTAAACGCTTTGCTGACATACCTAAAACTCCTTGATAAATAAATATAGTCTAAGTTTATGAAAATTCTGACGATTAAACAAGATAGTATTTTCTCTACTGACCGGGTACAGATTTAAGACAACAAAAAACACCACACAAGTATGTGGTGATAAATCTTATTGAGCTTTCTTATCAAAATATTTGACAGGTGCCTTCTCAAGATTTTGGAGTGAAAGTTTAGCAGTCGCATTCGCTTCTGTACCGTAGTCTGAGAAATCAATAACTAAATCATGATCAAAATCTTCAACGGCATAGTCAACAACGACTTCTTTGACTTCCTTAGGTGCAATCTTGGTCTTATTAGCCATCTTATCTCGGTCATCATCCTGAGAAAAGACCATTGTAGCAACCTTTACTTCTTCCTTTTCTTGTTTCACATCAAGGACAACTTTCATCAAAAGAGTATAGGCATTCATAGTTTCTTTACTTGAGTTGCTAAGTTTATAGTGAACGCGTACAGCTTTTTGACCTTCTGGTGATTCGATTTTAGTTGCAGAAAGAACTTGTACACTAGCATCTTGTCCTGTAAATAGCATTTTGTTTTTATCGTAGGTCCAAGTAGGCTCTTTCTCTGGTGTGCAAGCTGACAAACCAATAACAGTTAAGCATGCAAGAGTCAGAAGTCCTAAGATTTTCTTAAAAGTCATTCTTATAATCTCCTTAAACTTGTTTGAAAGGGGAATTTAGTTTTACCTTACAACCTTTTTATTATGTCAAAATCTAATAATCTTGTCAAATATCTCTAGGCCTCTTGCCCTTAGAAGGCAAGTAGGGTAAAATAAGGGAAAATCTGTAAGGGGTCAGTTATGAGTATTTATCACGATATTGTCGAGACCATCATCAAAGATATCCAAAATGGTACTTTGAAAAAAGGGAGTAAGCTCCCCTCTATTCGTCAACTAAGCCAGACTTATGCCTGTAGTAAGGATACAGCCCAAAGAGCACTCTTGGAACTCAAGTATCAAAACTATATTTACGCCGTACCCAAAAGTGGCTATTACGTCCTTGAAGGTCGTAATGAAGTTGATAATAAGGTGCTTCTTAACCTTAACGATTACAATCAATTGGCCTACGAGGATTTTAAACTTTGTTTGGATGAAAGTTTGGCGGGTCACCAGGACTACCTCTTCAACTATTATCATGAACAAGCCGGACTCAAAGATTTGCTTGAAGCCTTAAAGAGTCGATTAATTGCTGACGATATTTATGTCAATTCGGATCAGATTGTCATAACCTCGGGAAGCCAACAGGCCCTCTACATCCTTTCACAGATGGATTTTGCTAATAGTGGCTATAAAATTCTCTTAGAACAACCTACCTATCATCGCATGAACCAGCTGGTCAACCGTCAGAATCTAGCTTATGAGACGATTAACCGTGGTTTTGCTGGTTTAGATTTTGACCGCTTGGAAGAGTACTTTAAATCTGGACAGATTAAGTTCTTCTATACCATCAGTCGTTACTCCAACCCTCTTGGATTAAGCTATTCTGCCAGTGAAAAAGAAAAGCTGGCCCAACTTGCCAATCAGTATAACGTTTATATCGTCGAGGATGACTATATGGGAGACTTTAGCGATAGTAAAAATCTCCCGATTCACTACTATGACACCCAAAATCAGACCATCTACATCAAATCCTTTTCCATGGCTCTTTTTCCAGGTTTGCGTCTAGGTAGCCTTGTCTTACCTCCTAATCTTAAGTCTACCTTTTTGAGCCACAAGGGACTTATTGACTATGATACCAATCTCATCATACAAAAAGCACTTTCCGTTTATCTCGAAAATGGCATGTTCCAAAAAAACATTAAAAAACTTGGTGACCTCTTTCAACAAAACATGGCTAAAAGCCAAGCCATCATTGACAAATCTAAGGTTAGCATTCCTTATCAGATTTCCCCTAGGCATGTGACTTGGCAACTTCCTAAGGAGTTTTCACTCGAAAAATTCAAAGCCCACAAGCAGATTCGCTTTTTAGAATCCTCCTTTATTAGACCAACCTCTGAAACTTATCTGCAAGTAGGTCATGGACAGGAACTGGAATCCTTTATAAAACTTTTAAAAAAGACAAAGTGACAATTAGACACAAAAAAAGCCATCGCTTGATGGCTTTTCTTATTTAGTCTGCTCAAAGCGTAGGTGCACAATGACCTTGTCACCATAACCGTTACGCTCCAAATCTCGTTGCAAACGGTATGAAATATAATGCTCAGCAATATTGATAAAGCCTGCTTCCATGAGACGATTTTCAACCAATGACTGAATCATGTTAATGGTTGGGCGTTCCACCTGAGCATCTTGAAGATCAAGCACTACTTTTTTCGTAACTTGAGCAAGGTTTTGGCGCCAAGTATCATCAAGAACATACACAGTCTGTGCTGCTTTTAAGATGGCTTGGTAAATTTTATCAGAATCAAATTCAGCAACTTGACCATTACGTTTAATAATTTGCATGGCTACCCTCTTTTCATGGCTTTTTCTTTTATTATGCAGAGAATTTACATATTTGTCAAGTGCAAATCCCTGAAAGAGCTATCCAGACTGCTTATTCCCAGAATTTAGAAATGTAAACTGGTTTGCCATGTTTATCAAAGGAAAGGGTTGCTGTGTAGGACTCTGACTTATGATGGCGCATATAATTAGCGATTCTCTTGTCACCGTTTATCAGGTGAATGTCATAAGTCTGCCCGTCAGAGCTTACAAAGTGAGCATTAATCCTAGCACTACTCGTTTTTGTCCCAACATGACTAATATCTATTTTTTCCACTTGACCATCAATGGTTTTAGCTATAGGGCCTCTATAGTCTTTGTAAATAGTGACGGTAGCCAAAACATCTTCAACTAAGACATAGGTCATTCCGAAAACGAACAGATAAACTATTGGGATGACAATGAAAGATAATTTACTTTTGCGGAACGTTTCTTTATGCCAAGCCCAAATATCCTGAGGTGACATGGTTAAAAATTTTTTAAAATATTGATGAACGAGTAACCTGTAGACTAATAATACAAATATTACTTGCCCCAAGGGATAAGCAAGACTGGGTAAACCACCAATCAGAACATTGACTTTATCAGATTCAAAAGTGTAGTGTCCCCATACACCGTCAAAGAACTCTAAAAACAAATTAACTCCTTTTTGTAATATAGTCTAGTCACTTAAAAATCCATCTTCTCAGATGGATTTTTTAACTATTAACGAACCTCTGCTTCGACTTTCTCAGTAAGAGCTTTGGTGATTTTTTCCATGTATTTAGCAACTTCTTCGTCTGTGAGGTTGTCATTTGGATTTTGGAAGGTAAGGCTATAAGCCATTGATTTCATTCCAGCACCAAGTTTTTCACCTGCGTAAACGTCGAAGAGTTTAACGGCAACCAAGCGTTTCACTCCTGCAGAGTAGATAGCATCAAGAACTTCTTGATGAGTAATTTCTGCCTTGAGAAGAAGGGCAATATCACGTGATACTGCAGGGAATTTTGTGATTTCAACAAATGGTTGAGCCGGTTGCAAGGCTGCTTCTACAGCACTAAGGTTAATTTCAGCGACATAAGTTTCTGGAATACCGTAGTTTTTAGCAGTTTGTGGGTGAACCTGACCAAGGAATCCAATCGTTTGACCATCAAGGACAATAGCAGCTGTACGACCTGGGTGCATACTTGCTAGATCTTTTGTCGGTACATAGTCAACTGAAACTTCAAGTTTATCAAAGAGAGCTTCAACGATACCTTTGGCGTAGAAGAAATCAACTGGTGTTGCTTTAGTTTGGAAATCTTTTTCAGCTACTAGACCAGAAATAGCGAAGGCAAAGGTATTGATTTCATTTGGCAATTCCTCTTTTGGATTACCGTTTTGTTCAAAGACCTTACCGATTTCGTAAATAGCAACGTTACTATTCTTACGGTTAACATTGTAAGCAACAGTATCAAGCATACCAGAGACCATGTTCTGACGGAGGGCTGAACGGTCAACAGTCATTGGCCACATCAACTCAGTCAAGTTAGTAGGTGTCACAGCAAATTCAACAGCTTTTTCAGGTGTTGTCAAAGCATATGAGATGATTTCCGTCAATCCAGCACCTTCAGCAATGGTACGAACCTTGCGACGAAGCGCTTGTGTCTCAGTCAACTCACCAGCTGTTCCTGCTGCTTCTGGAAGAGTCGTAGGCAATTTTTCATAGCCGTAAATACGTGCAATTTCTTCAACTAAGTCTGCTTGGATACTGATATCCCAACGACGACGTGGTACAGATACTGTGAATTTATCAGCATCACCAGTCAATCCAAAACCAAGTTTTGCAAACACATCTTCAATATCTGCAAAAGTCAATTCTGTACCAAGGCGAACATTTACGTAGTCAAGGCTTGTAGAAACTTGAACTGGCTCTGTATCAACAGATCCCGCTTGAACACGGCCTGCAAGAACCGTTCCATTTGCCAATTCTTGCAACATAGCTGCAGCAAAATCAAGGGCTTCAAGGACAGTGTCGTTATTGATACCTTTTTCAAAACGTGATGATGATTCTGAACGAAGGTTGAGACGGCTACTTGTCTTACGAACTGATTTTCCATCAAAAACAGCAGCTTCGAGAACGACATTTTTAGAATTGTTGTCAATTTCAGTTGAAGCGCCACCCATAACACCTGCGAGGGCAACTGGTTTGTCAGCAACTGTAATAACAATATCTTCAGCAGTCAATTCACGTTCTTCACCATCGAGAGTGACTAATTTTTCCCCATCACGGGCATCACGAGCAACGATACGTGAGTCTTCAAATTTATCCAAATCGAAGGCATGCATTGGTTGTCCAAAATAAAGAAGAACATAGTTTGTCACGTCAACCACGTTGTTGATTGGACGGATACCAGCATTCATAAGAAGGTTTTGCAACCATTGTGGACTTGGTTGAACAGTAACATTCTCAACCACACGACTAGCATAAGTAGCCACTTTATCACTTTCGATGGCTACTGAAATCTTATCAGAAGCTGGTTTGCTGTCTTCAGTAACCGTTTTTTCTGGGAAGTGAACAGATTTTCCATAGATTGCAGCAACTTCATGTGCCACACCACGCATAGAAAGAGCATCCGCACGGTTAGGTGTGATTGACAATTCGATGATTTCATCATCAAGGTCAAGATATGGGAAGATGCTATCTCCAGGTACGGCATCTTCTGGCAAAATTTGGATACCATCCGCAAATTCCTTAGGAATAATGCTATCTGGAAGTCCAAGCTCTGCCAAAGAACAGATCATACCGAGAGATTCCATCCCGCGAATCTTACCTTTTTTGATCTTGTAGTTATCCGCAATGCGGGCACCAGGAATAGCAACAATTACCTTGATACCAGCAGTGACATTTGGAGCACCACAAACAATTTGACGTGGACCTTCAGCATCTCCTGTATCTACTTGACACAAGTGCAAGTGTGTGTCAGGCACATCTTCACATGACAAGACATGACCAACAACCAATTTTGACAAGCCTTCGGCAGGTGTCTCAACACCTTCCACTTCAATACCTGTCGTCGACATTTTTTCAGCGAGTTCAGCAGTGGTAACATCCACATCAACCAACTCTTTTAACCATTTATAACTAACTAGCATAATTATGATACCAAGCCCGTTAATAGCTCTCAGCAAAAATAGGAAAGGCAACGTTGGTGCATCAGCACCTAGGTGACTTTATCTTTTTTGCCCAGAGCTTAGGGCGGGTTCAAATCCTTTCTGTAATTTAGGAATATGTATATCTGATATAAGAGGAAGACGAACTAACACGTTTAATCGCCTTATAAAATCCTCTCAATCAACATAATAATCGGTTTATAGTTTTAATTTAAGCAACCAGTCGCGGTCTACTTTACCATCACCAACTGGAAAATCGTGTTCTGCGAATTTTTCGAAGCCATATTTATCGTAAAATATCTGTGCTTTGAAATTCCTTTCCCAAACACCCAACCAGGCCCAATCACAACCTAAATCACGAGCTTCTTGTAAGGCAAACTCAAAGAGTTGCTTACCCAAGCCCATGCCTTGGAAGGCCTGACTGATATAAATACGTTGAATTTGAAAGGCATTATCCAAGTGCTGCTCTGTTTGAGCAGAACCTACATTAGTCTTTAGAAAACCTGCCTTTTCACCATCAACGAGAATGAAAAAGTAACGCGATTCTTCCTGAGTGATTTCATCTAAGAGGACTTCCTCAGAAAGTGCAGTGTCAAAGTAACCTTGCAACTGGGCTTCGGTATTATCATGAGCAAAAGTCTCTCTAAAGGTATCTTCGGAGATAACTTTTAATTCTGCTACTTCTTCCGGAAGAACCTTACGAATAACGACTGACATGACAACCTCCTAAACCTTATTTAAACTGTTCTGAGAAGCGAACATCCCCTTGGTAGAAACCACGAATGTCGTTGATACCATAACGAAGCATGGCAATACGTTCTTGACCAAGACCGAAGGCGAAACCTGAGTATTCTTCAGAATCAACTCCTGACATCTCAAGCACTTGTGGGTGAACCATACCAGCACCGAGGATCTCGATCCAACCTGTCTTCTTACATACGTTACATCCTTTACCACCACACTTAAAGCATGACACGTCAACTTCAACTGAAGGCTCAGTGAATGGGAAGTAAGAAGGACGCAAACGGATTTGACGTTCTGCACCAAACATTTTTTGGATAATCATTTCAAGCGTTCCCTTAAGATCACCCATTGAAATGTTTTTACCAACGACCAAACCTTCGATTTGGTGGAACTGGTGACTGTGAGTCGCATCATCTGTATCACGACGGAAAACACGTCCTGGTGAGATCATCTTAAGTGGACCTTTAGAAAAATCGTGTTTATCAAGTGTACGAGCTTGAACAGGACTTGTGTGAGTACGAAGCAAAATTTCTTCAGTAATGTAGAAGGTATCTTGCATATCACGGGCTGGGTGGTCTTTAGGCAAGTTCATACGTTCAAAGTTATAGTAATCAGTCTCAACTTCAAAACCATCAACGATTTGGAAGCCCATCCCCAAGAAAATGTCTTCGATTTCCTCAGCTGTTTGGCTAAGAATATGACGGTTACCAAGTTTGACTTGGCGTCCTGGAAGGGTTACGTCAAGACTTTCAGAGTCAAGTTGTGCTTGAATTTTAGCGGCTTCAACAATTTTAGCGGCTTCATCAAAAGCTTCAGTCAAAACGTCACGAACTTCGTTGACCATTTTACCAACTTTAGGGCGTTCTTCATTAGGAAGGTCTTTGAGCCCCTTCAAAAGATCTGTCAAAGAGCCTTTTTTACCCAAAACTGCAACACGCAATTCTTGTAATTCTTTAGAGTGTTCACCACGCATTTCAGCCAATTTAGCCTGCGTTGATGTTTTCAACTCTTGCAATTGTGTTTGTAAATCCATGAGATTCCTTTCTTATGTAACAATTTCGAATCACAAACAAAAAAACCACATGCCAAAACTCCAACCCGGAGCGTTGACACGCGGTACCATCCGTTTTTTATCTGGTTACCCAGACCTTGATTCGTCAGTCGTCTTCATGAGTGAATTCGCCAAACTTCCCTTGAGGAGGCTTCCAGTCCATGACCCCCAATCCCTGTCAATTTCCATAAGGTTACTAGTCTCTACGACTTCTATTCAATTACTATCAATTTTACCAAAAAAACAAAAAGCTTTCAAGAGCTGACAAAGAAACCTTTAGTTAATGCCAAAATGGAAAATATGTCTAAGATAATTGACACATCTATATAAACTTGCTACAATTATGTCAGATAAAGTTGACATATTTAATTGCTACTTACAGTAACTCGTTAGCTTATCTTTCAGAAGGAGGCCCATTATGAATCATGTCAGGGAATTTAGAAAGAATATGGGGCTTTCGCAATTAGAACTTGCAAAGTCTATTGGCGTTTCCCGACAGACCATTAACATGATCGAAAATAACAAGTATAACCCAACACTAGAGCTCTGTCTTAATCTAGCTAAAGCTCTAGATACGGATCTTAACAGTCTCTTTTGGGATGGAAATTCCGAATAGAGATATAAGATAGAAAGAGGTAAATCATGATTAAAGAAACTTTCACTGACAAACTCATTAAACGTTTTTATGGTATCACAGGTCCTTTAGATGAACAAAAGCGCCAACAGGTTGATCGAATGGGTAACATAGCTTTCGTAGTTCTTTTCTTTACCTTACTTTGTGGTAATTGTATTGCCTTTCTTATAGGCTTTAAGTATCCCGAACTTGTAGCTCGTATTTATCCTATCCTCCTCTTGATTATCATTCTGTTAGTTAGCAGCATCCTTACTTATAAGTTAAAGATAAGTGCTGTTAATGCTTTTGACGAGGAAGAACTGACTGAGAAAGAGAAAAAACAACTTAAGCACGTGGGGCTTAAGTCAGGTTTATGCTTTGGGATTAGCATGTTCTTAGGCATGCCCCTAGTTCACTTCTTAGTTGACAATAAAGACTATTTGACAGAATTATTCTCAATCCGTAATATGCTATCAGGCATCTTTGAAGCTATCTTTTTTGGGGCTATCATGCAGGGCTTAGTTAATGCTGGTATCAAACAAGCCAAATCTCAAGCTGAAAAAGATGATCAATAAACTCAAAAGACAAAGAAAAAATCCAGGTTTCCCAGCCTGGATTTTTTGCTCGAAAGAAGACTTCTTAGACTTGTATACGCGAAGCCTAAATGTGTCCAGAAAATCGTATCTTAACACATACACTATAACTAACTTCAAAAAACACCATATCCCCATATGACATTTCCTTAAATATTGTAACATGTCAGTGCAAAATGACAAGTCACCCTCTCTCTCATAAACCCTAAAATCCTAATCATAGCCTTTGTTAAGCCATTTTACGCAATCGATTGCGTAATTTTGAAAGCGCAAACTTAATGTTTTTCTGAAAGTCCTTACAAATTTTTTGAGACTATGAAAAAAGATAGTGATAAAGCTATCAACTATCTTTCATGAAAATATAATCTATTTTTAGTCTAAATCAAGGTCTTTTAGTTTGACCGAAACGATTTTCGAGACACCTGATTCCTGCATGGTTACCCCATAAATAGAGTCTGCCGCAGACATCGTTCCCTTACGGTGGGTAACTACAATAAATTGACTGGACTTGTCAAAACGATTAAGGTAGTCACCGAAGCGTTTAACATTGGCTTCATCCAAAGCCGCTTCTACTTCGTCAAGGATAACAAATGGAATGGTTTTAACACGAATGATGGCAAAGAGAAGGGCAAGAGCTGACAAGGCCTTCTCACCACCAGACATAAGGTTAAGTGATTGAATTTTCTTACCTGGTGGCTGCACAGAAATTTCTACCCCAGCCTCTAGGAGATTGTCTGAGGTCAAAATCAAGTCTGCTGTACCTCCACCAAACATCTGGGTAAAGGTCTGTTTAAAGCTTTCTCGGATAGCCTCAAAGGTTGCTTTAAAGCGTGATTTCACTTCATCATCCATGTCATTTATGGTATTCAGAAGGAGACTCTTAGCTTCGAGCAAATCATCCTTTTGTCCGTTCAAGAAATCAAGACGTTGCTTAACCTCTTCAAATTGGGCAATAGCATCCACATTGACTGGACCCAATGCCTTAATCGAACGCTCAAGACCTTGCAAATTCTGGCGGGTTTGTTCGACATTGTCAAGAGGGCTAGCCTGACTTTTGGCAACTTCAAGTGTCATCTGGTAATCTTCAGCCAACTGAGTCGCAAACTTACGAAGCGATTGACTAATCTGACTTTCACGCTCTTCCAGGCGAGTCTGCTGACGAATCAAATCCTCGTTACGATTACCAGCTTTAGCCAAACGCTCCTCCAAGTCTTCCAACTGACCTTCGTAATCTTGCACCTGAATCTTGGCACGGACAAGAGCTTGTTCCAAATCGTCCTTACGTTGAACAGCTTCTTTATGCTGTGCTTGCAAATGCGGAAGACGGTCAGTTTGGTCATCATTGACCTGATTATTAAGGAGCGCTTTAAGACTATCCGATTCCTTCATTAACTCAGACAAGTCGGCTTGAATACGATTACTCTCTGTCTTAGCAAAACGCAATTCTGCTTGCAAATCACGTTCCTTCAACTGAAGTTCAGATTGCTTGTCTAAGAGAACCTGTTTTTGTTGGCCAAGTGCATCTTTGTCTTCCTTAATAGCTTCAATACGGTCGTTAATGGCCTCACGCTTGGATGCAATTTGTGCTAACTCTGCTTTAAGTTGTTCAGCCTTATCTTGAAGATTTGCTCCATCAGTTCCCTGAGAATCCTGTTTGAAACTATCCACTAGGGTTTGATTTTTCTCCACCTCTGACAAGGCTTGTTGGTGTTCTAGGTCTAGTTTTTGCTCTTGCAGACGAGCATTTTCACCATCTACCTTAAGGTCTTCTAGTTCTTTCTGTAGAGCCTTACGTTTGATCTTGAGGGCTTCAACTTTGGCTTCACTATCACTTAATTGAGCCTTAATCTGGTTAATTTCAGAAGTCAATGCATCCAGTTCAGGCTTGATAAAGAGATTATTATTTTGTTTGTTGGTACCACCAGCAAAGGCACCACCGGGACGGATCTCAGACCCGTCAAGAGTAACCATACGTACTTGGAAACGAACCGCTCGAGCCGCCTTATTAGCATTGTCAATGGTATCAAAGATTGCCGTTACCCCTAGAAGGTTTTGAAAAATATTAGATAAGCGGTCCTCATAGGTAACCAAATCGGAAGCCATACCAATAAAGCCCGGTGCATTGGCTAGACTTTGAGCAAATTGTCCGTTAAGTTGACGTGGTTTGATGGTTGTCAACGGCAAGAAAGTTGCACGCCCCTGACGATTGCGCTTCAAGTAGTCAATCGAACGCTTAGCAGCCGCTTCGTCCTCCACAATAATATTTTGCCCACTAGCCCCCATAGCGATTTCAAGAGCCGTCTGATAGCGCGTATCGAAGGTCAAGTGTTCACTGACAGCGCCAATAATTCCTTGAATAGATTGGGCGTTTTGAAGGACAGCCTTAACCCCTGCATAGAAATTACTATGATTTTTTTGAATAGATTCAAGACTTTGACGACGGGCATCTTTACTCTTAAAGTGATCCATGAGGTCAAACATCTGCTTTTGAGCCTCTTGATAGTCCTTATCAAGAGTCTGATAAGCCTGGGCCTTTTCTTTGTAGCTAGCTAAGAGGCTTTGAAGACTCTCTTTGGCTGCTTGATAAGCTTTTTGGGTTTCGCTGGCCACTTCCTGAGCGGAGAGCAAATCAGCTTGAGCTTGTTTATATTCTTCAGCTTGTGCCTCAAGCGCTTGTGTCTGACTGTCCATGTCGTGAGTGACCTGAGTCAAACTGTTGGAAACCTTAGCTTCCTCCTGCATCAGACCAACATAGTCTTCACGTAAACGTTCGATAAGCGTATCTGGATCATCAGAAAATTGCTCCAGTTCTTTTTGAATAGCAATCAGCTCTTGGGCAAGGCTATCCAACTCCGCATTCAATTCAACTTGGCTTTGATTAATCTTATCGAGTGCTGCCTGAGCTTCCGCTTTCAAATGCTCTAACTCACTGAGACGAGCTTCAGTTTCTTCTTTTTTCTCTGAACGTTGCTGACTCTCCATGGTATAAAGATCAATTTGACGCTCAAAGTCACTAATAAGACGTGTGACATCCACCAAGGTTTGTTGGTCAGAAGAAATTTGTTCTGAAATTTGATGGCGTTTTTGCTTGAGCTCCTGGTTCTCAGTCTCTAGACGATGGCGTTCCTCATAATAGCTAGTTAATTTTTCCTTGACCGCTGCCAAATCCTCTTGGGTCTGGCTCAAGTCAGACCTACCAACTTCAATATCGTGGACCAAAAGATTAAGCTGAGTCTGTCTACGCTCTTCATCTAATTCCAAGTAACGTTTAGCAGTCGCTGCTTGCTTTTCAAGCGGTTTAACCTGACCGTCCAGCTCGTAGATGATATCTTCCAAACGATCAAGATTATCTTGGGTTTGATTAAGCTTGCTTTCTGTTTCTTTCTTACGTGTCTTATATTTGAGAACCCCTGCGGCTTCTTCGAAAATAGCTCGGCGCTCTTCAGGTTTGGCATTAAAAATAGCCTCAACACGACCTTGGGAAATAATGGAAAAAGAATCACGCCCCAGACCGGTATCCATGAAGAGGTCATGAATATCACGCAGACGAACCTTGCGACCATCAATCAAGTAATCATTGTCACCGTTTCGATAAATGTGACGCTCCACACGAATGGTTTCACCAGCACCCGCGATAAAGCCATCACTGTTATCAAGAGTAACTGCCACTTCCGCATAGTTGAGAGCCTTACGAACCTCTGTTCCTGCAAAAATAACGTCAGGCATCTTGCCTCCACGCAAACTCTTGGCAGATGATTCACCCAGTGCCCAGCGTAGACTTTCTGTAATATTTGATTTTCCCGATCCATTTGGACCTACAACGGCTGTTACTCCCTTGTCAAAGACGACTTGCGTCTTGTCCGCAAAGGATTTAAAGCCCTGCATTTCAATTGATTTCAAATACATGCTTAATTTCCTAGTTGTTCAAGGGCAGCCTTAGCCGCTGCCTGTTCAGCTAATTTCTTAGATTTTCCAAGACCTGTGCTGAGCTCCTTACCATCAACAGCTACCTGCATAGTAAATTCTTTGGCATGAGCTGGTCCAGACTCGTCGATAACGGTATAAGTAATATCAACCGTACCATTGACCTGAAGACGCTCTTGCAAAGCTGTTTTATAGTCTGTTACGCGGTCAAAGTTCCCCTTTTCAACCTGAGGAATCATGACCTGATTCAAGAATTTCTCAACTGCAGGCAACCCTTGATCCAAATAAAGGGCACCGAGGAAGGCCTCCCAGAGGTCACCAAGGATAGTGGCACGTTCACGTCCACCAGATTTTTCTTCCCCTTTACCAAGACGGATATACTGCTCGAAACCGCAAGCCTTTGTAAAACCTGCCAAACTCTCTTCACGAACGATAGTACTACGCATCTTAGACATTTCTCCCTCTGGCTTGTTAGGGTAGCGTTTGTAAAGATAAACAGAAATGACTAATTGCAGAGCCGCGTCTCCTAAAAATTCCAAACGTTCATTATGTGAAATGTTTAGGAGGCGGTGCTCATTGGCATATGAGGTATGGGTAAATGCTGTTTCTAAGAGGTCTTTTTGGCTAAAAACAATACCAAAATCCTGCTCAAGTTTTTGTTCAAGTTGATTCATGAAACTTCCTTTCTTTTTAAGCACACTAACTATAATTATATCAAAAAAAGCCAATTTTCATGATAGAAAACTGCTTTTAGAACCTATATCCGCTGAATTTGTGAGATTTAACCTATTCAACTAAAAAAGCTGAGCAAGCTGCTCAACTTCATTTTCTTAATAATCTGGACGAACGACACCTGTAACTGTCTCACGTGTTGCTTCGACATCTTCTTCAAGGACAACCTTGATGATACGTTTGGCTTCTTCTGAAGTACATGCAACCAATGGCAAACGAAGTGGTCCAACTTCGAAACCAAGATGGTTAAGAACAGCCTTAACAGGTGCAGGGCTTGGTACTGAGAAGAGAGCGTTAACTTTAGGAATGAATTTACGTTGGATAGCTGCTGCTGTCTTGAGGTCACTATTTTCAATAGCTTCAAGCATGGCATGCATCTCATCACCGTTTGTATGAGAGGCTACTGAGATGACACCGTTAGCTCCAAGATTCATTGCGTGGAAGGCATCCCCATCTTCACCTGTATAAACCAAGAAATCTTCAGGTTTATGTTCGATAAGGTAGGCCATATTTGCAAGGCTGGTACATTCTTTAACACCGATAATATTTGGATGTTCAGCCAAACGAAGCATGGTATCAGGAGCCATTTCAACAACCACACGACCAGGGATGTTGTAAATGATAATTGGCAAATCAGAAGCATCCGCAATAGCTTTGAAGTGTTGGTACATACCTTCTTGTGATGGCTTGTTGTAGTAAGGCACGATAGCAAGACCAGCTGCAAAACCACCAAATTTGGCAACTTCTTTGGCAAACTCGATAGAGTCGCGTGTATCGTTGGTACCGACACCAGCAATTAATGGCACACGTCCATTAACGATTTTCTGAACAGCCGCAAAGAGTTCCAACTCCTCATCGTGAGTAAGTGTTGGACTTTCAGCTGTTGTCCCCGCCAAAAGAAGAGCTTCTGTATGGTGAGCCAAAAGATGCTCAATCAATTCTGGAAGCGCATCGTAATTGATAGAGCCATCTTCGTGGAAAGGTGTAATAAGGGCTGTGATCAGTTTGACATCTCTTAATTGATCAATTGACATAATATTCTCCTTCAACCGTTTTCTAATCCTTTCCATTTTACCATAATTTTGACCAGACAGACAGATAAGTTAACAATTTTCTGAAAACGGGAGGACTGACTGTTTCAATATGATAGTCAAAACACAAAAAAAACAGAGAGAAGTCTCTCTGCTTTATAGGATTCAACTTGATTTTAGTATTCAAATACAACACTAAATCCTTACTGATTCCTAAATCATAACGCAGTGGTTGATTGGAACTACTCATGCTTGCAACATTCGTACTTCCTAATCAACTGTGCGGGGGGAGTATAAAAGTCCGGTGGACTTTTATAGCCTGAGCCTTAAATTATAAAAGCGAAGGAGAAATCAAACTCTTCGAGTTACTGATTTCTGTTTTGCTCCCTATTTCAATTCAAATTTCAATTCTGAAGTTGGGCGAACCAAACCACGTTCGTGGAGTGTTTCTGCGATTTGGACTGAGTTCCAAGCGGCACCTTTAAGGAGGTTATCTGAAACAACCCACATGTGGATACCTTTTTCAGCATCCAAGTCTTTACGGATACGTCCGACAAATGTATCACGTGAACCTACAGCATTAACGGCTTGTGGGTAGACTTGGTTAGCAACGTCGTCTTCAAGGACTGCACCTGGGAATTCTGCAATAGCAGCTTTCACTTCGTCAATTGGTGCCACTTCTTTTGTTTCAATGTAGACTGACTCTGAGTGAGCTGACAAGACTGGAATACGCACACATGTTGCTGATACAGCAATGCTATCGTCTTCCATGATTTTCTTAGTTTCGTTTGTCATCTTCATTTCTTCGTAAGTGTAGTCATTTTCAGTGAAGACGTCAATTTGAGCCAAGGCGTTGAAGGCGATTGGGAAGTGTTTCTTATCGCCACCACATGGCAAGATTTCAGCTTTAACATCACGTGGGTTAACACCGTCATTCAAAACTTCTTTCAACTCACGTTGTGTTTCAAGGATTGCTCCCATACCAGCACCTGATACGGCTTGGTAAGTTGACACGATGATACGGTCCAAGCCCCATTTTTGACGAACTGGCTCAAGAGCAACCATCATTTGAATCGTTGAACAGTTAGGGCAAGCGATAATACCGTTGTGAGCATCAAGCGCATGTGCATTGACCTCAGGTACAACCAATGGTACATCTGGGTTTTGACGGAAGTATGATGTATTATCAACGACTACTGCACCAGCTTTAACGGCGTATGGTGCATATTTAGCAGAGGTAGATCCACCAGCTGAGAAAAGTGCAATATCTACACCTTCAAATGCGTCTTCAGTCGTTTCTTCGATGGTCACATCTTGTCCTTTAAATTGCAAAACTTTCCCTGCAGAACGTGCAGACGCAAGGTAGCGAATTTTATCGATTGGAAGTGTTGATTCTTCCAACATTTTGATCATTTGAGCACCAACGGCACCTGTAGCACCGACAACAGCAACTGTGTATCCCATAGTAAAACCTCTTTCGGAATTTTCTATCAATTTAGTTTAGTGAATCTATTATACTACGTTTAAGCCCAGTTGAAAAGGGTTAAAACGCCAAGAATAAAGAAAATCCCCTACCAAATGGTAAGGGATAAGAGGCATCTTTCGATGAGAGTAGCAGGTTCACACAACTACTCAAGGTCCGCTCCTGCGTTACAATTTAATGTAGACCTCCTCAGCGCAAAAGGCTCTAAAGAGCCAATCGACTCATCGCATGTTTCTATTCTAGCATAATGAACGCAAGAGTCAAGCTCTTGATTTCTATAAATACTTACTTCCCTCACGAATGCTAAGAGATGCCATTTGACTAGCATGTTGATCAATAAAAGCTCGAACCCAATCAGGATTTACCTTTGAGTAATTGCGCAAACTCCAACCGATAGCCTTGTTAATGAAAAGCTCAGTCTGTCCAAAGTTGTTACAGATAACCTCAGCTAAGAGGTTTGTATCAGTCAATTCTTTACGCATAAGCTGGTGGTCGATGGCAATACGTCTCAACCAAAAATCCTCATCCAGACTCCATTGACGCATGATATTCTTGGTTTCTGGGTAGTGAAAAGTAATCTCCCCGATGATACGGTCCAACTGATCTATACTGTCCCACCATGATTTGGTTTGAGCCAATTCCTTTAGCTTTGAAAAATCTTCAGGTCTAAGCTCCTTCTTCTTTTTATCCAGATAATCCATAGCAATATATTGAAACTCACGGTAAGGTTGCTGCCAACACTCTTCCACAAAAGTCCAATCAATTGGATTTTTTATGAAAGGCTTAAAAAACTCTCTTTCAATCTTTTTGAGAATTGGTTTTTGAACGCCAAGAAAGCTGAATTTATTTTTCATATAAGCTTCCATTGCTGGGACTTTCGTTGAATCAGCTTGGTCTTCTAACAATTTCAAAAGAATGTTTGTATCCATATGATTTCTTCTTTTTTACATCAATGGTCCAATCAGAGAAAAGAGATAGCCACCTAGACGATGTGCTATAGGCATTTTTGACAAACTTTCCAGAGTGACTTCCTCTGAGAGCGCCTGGGTTTTCTCAAAATCTTGTTCTATGTTAAGCACTTCCAGATTTTTATAGAGATAGACCCCATCTTCAAAATTTTGATAGAGACTCCGGTAATCAGTGTTAATGGTACCTACCACAGCTTGTTTGGCGTCAGAAACATAAACTTTAGCATGGACAAAGCCTGGGGTATAACGGAAAATACGGACGCCAGCATCCAAGAGGACTTTAAAATAGGTCGTCGCAATATCAAAGGCATACTGTTTATCTGGAATCCCTGGCATAATGATACGAACATCTACACCTCGTCTGGCCGCAAAGGTCATGGCTCTGACCAATTCATCATCCAAAATCAGATAAGGCGTCATGATATAGACATAATTAGTTGATGTATTCAGAAGATGTAAATAAACATTTTCGGCAACCTTGTGGTAGGTCAGCGGTGAATTGCCATAAGGGAGTACAAAGCCCTGACTCTTTCTTTGTTGAGGTTTTTCTTGTAGATAGTGCTCCATATCCGTTTTATCTTCTATTCCAGTCACTGTCCACATGGTCAAAAAGAGAGCTTTTAGCGTTTGAACTGCTGAACCATCTAAGCGAAGGGCCGTGTCCTTCCAATGGCCAAAGCGTTCTCGTTTATTAACATACTCGTCAGCGATATTAACGCCACCAGTATAAGCAACTTGACCATCAATCACTGTTATTTTTCGGTGGTCTCGATAGTTGTAATAGGTCGATAAAACTGGCTTAATTGGCGAGAAGGTCTGAGCTTTAATACCAACCTTGTGTAACCTCTCGATATAATCGTAGGATAAGGTGGTCATCTCATTCATCCCATCAAACATAACACGAACGTCCAGTCCTGCCTTAGCCTTCTCCTCCAAGATGGCTAATATCTCTCCCCACATGATGCCTTCATCAATGATGAAATACTCCATAAAGATATAACGCTCTGCCTTTTTCAGATCCTCCAACAAGGCCGGAAGCATATCATCTCCAAGTTGGAAATAAGTCACTTTAGTATCTCTATAAATTGGAAAATGAGCAGGACTATGCTCCAGAAAATAAGCCAGTCTTTGCAGTTGCCTATCGCTATGAGGCAGATAGTCCTCAACCTCTGGCTCGGTAGCCAAATAGTCGGAAGTTTGCTGAGTAGCTTCCACAAGACGCTTTTTCAAACGTCTGACACCAAAATCAGCTAGCGAAAAATAGAGCAAGGCGGTCCCAAAAATGGGAAAGAGGGCAATGATGATCAACCAAGAAAGTTTGGAACGGGAGTCCATGGAACGATTGAGCAAATATAAAAAGGTAAAAACACTCAATAAGTGTTCCCATAAGATAATGGATGGGAAATGCTCTTGTAGGCTAATATATGAAAAGACAAGAAAGGCCAATTCTAGTAAGAAAAACAGGAAAATAGGTACCTTACGATTAAGTAGAATTTTAGCCCATTTAGACGGCTTCTGAGGCAATAGCCGGGCACTTATTTCTTGGGACATATAGGCTCCTTTAGTACAAAGAAATTAGCTCACAGTTCAGAGCTTTTTCTACGATTTTTCAATTATTAGTATCATTCTGGCGTGGGCAAATGACACAATCAATTTGTCGACTTTGACTAGACATTTCTAGCCTCCTACCGTATTTTCCTGACAGGACCATCTAAGGTCTTTTGCATCCAGACAATATCATGCCATTGCTCAAACTTGTAGCCCACTTTTGGAAAATGAGCAACTTGGACATAACCACGTTTTTCATGCATAGCAATGCTAGCCTCGTTCGGAACAGCAATACAGGCTAAGAATCGCAAAAAGCCCCGTTGTTCAAGTTCCTCTTCAAGAGCATCATAGAGCTGACTTCCCAGACCTCGACCACGGGCATCTTCATGCAAATAGATGGACAATTCAGTTGTCCAATTATAAGCTGTCCGGGCATAGTAGGTTGAAGCATAGGCATATCCGAGAACTTGTCCATCCTCTTCAGCGACCAGATAAGGGTAAGTTTCAAGGGTTTTATTGATACGATTCTCAAATTCTTGAACACTGGGAACTTCATATTCAAAGGTAATGGCCGTCTTCTCAACATAGGGTGCATAGATGACCTGAATAGCTTGTGCATCAGCCAAGTTGGCTGGACGAATGGTTAACATCATTTTCTCCTTCGACTTCATTATCTTTATTTTATACTATAAAAAAAGAGGGCTCAACCCTCTTCTTACAAAAATTGACATTACATCAATGGCGCCACTAGTTTGGTCAATAAGCCTAAGGCCTTTTGATGGAATGGAAGTTTTTCAACGTCAGTCGTGCTGACTCGGTGACACTGGTCTTTTGTCGCTTGGAAATCTTCCTCAATAGCAAGAACCGAAGAAGTCCTATAGAGATAGGTCGCACACTCAAAATGATGATATAGACTTCGGTAATCTAAATTAATCGTTCCTACAACAGCCCGACTATTATCACTTACAAAGATCTTGGCATGAATAAATCCAGGTGTGTACTCATAGATTTTAACGCCAGAGGCTAGCAGTGTTGGGTAGTAGGTCTTAGCTAGGTAGTAAGCTGATTTTTTATCAGGAATACCAGGCATGATGATACTAACGTCTACCCCACGCTCAGCCGCAAACTTGAGAGCATGGAGTAGTTCACCATCCAAAATAAGATAAGGTGTCATGATATGAACAAAATCACGCGCATGGTTAAGGATGTCAATATAGACATTCTCACCAACTTTATCCTTGTCCAATGGAATATCCCCATAAGGAACAACAAAGCCAGGGGTATCAAACGCCTTATGTTCAACCATATACGGCGTAACATCTAAAGTTTCGTTAGAATAGGTCCACATCTGAAGAAAGAGAACTAAAAAAGTATCAACCGCTGGGCCCTCCAGCATCAAGGCAGTATCTTTCCAATGACCGAAACGCTCAATCTTGTTGATATACTCGTCAGCTAAATTAACCCCGCCTGTGAAAGCAACCTTACCATCAATCAGCAAGATTTTCCTATGGTCACGGTAATTGTAATAGGTTGACAGGAAAGGGGTTACCGATGCAAAAACTCGAGATTGAATGCCAATTTTTTCCAATCGTTTCTTATAGTCAAAACTCAAAGTTGAAAATTCATTCATACCGTCATACAGGACTCGAACTTCCACCCCTTCTTGAACCTTTTGTTTCAAGATTGCTAGGATTTCACCCCACATTTCACCTTCACCAATGATGAAATATTCCAAGAAAATGTACTTCTCTGCTTTAAGGAGCTGTTTCTTCATTTCCTCAAACTTGGCTTCACCACTTGGGAAATAGGTCGTCTTCGTGTGACGATAAACTGGAAAGGAACCGTTCACATTTTCAAGATATTGGACCAAGTTATAGTTGCTGGTGTGACGCTGTTTAAGCTCTTCGAGGGCCTGATTATCTTGTTTCAGAATACCAGAACTGCGGTCAATATTGCTCTGAATAGCACGCTTCATCCCTGTGTAACCTATATCAAGTTTCGTATAAGCCAAGAGCAAGGTTCCGATAATAGGGAAAGGCAAGACTATCAGGAGCCATGTATTTACAGCCGTCGACTCCATATCACTTTGAAAGAGATAAATAATGGCCAGAATACGAAGGACTACTTCTGTAACTTGCAGGTGTATCCTATATTGATGCAACCAGAGGTAAGACATGGCCACAACAACAAGCTGCAGTAAGATGATTAAGAAGATAATCGTAGCACGACTAAAGATTCCACGAAGAAAGCCACGACGACTCTTATCATAAAGACGTTCAATTTTAGCTTCGTTTTTGATAGCATGACTCCTTTCCCTTTTTAATTAATCTTATTATAACCAAATTTGTAAAATTAAGCTAGACAGAAAAAGCCATCTATGTTAGGCTCAGATAAACACCACATTTATCTGAAAGAAACTAACATAAATGACCTATGCTCATCTTACCACAAACGATCTTGTAATGATAGAGGCTTATTATCAAGAAAACATAAAAGTTTTAGATATTGTGACTTCACTTGGCAGATCAAAACAGACAATCTACAATGTCATCAACTATCTGAAAGAGGGGCACTCTGCTTATGATTACTATAACCGATATAAAATCAATAAGAAACGCTGTGGCAGGAATAAAACCAGTCTTACGCAAACAGAAAAAGATTTTATCCAAACTCATTTAGTACAAAATTGGAGCCTTGATGTCATTAAAGGAACTTATCCAGATAGAGTTTCTTGTTCTATGAGAACTCTCTATCGACTAGCAGACCGTGGTATTCTAAAGAAAGAGGATCTCCCTTGGAAAGGCAAAAGAAAACCAAATGGTCATAGCGAAAAACGAGGAAAACAAGTGTTGCTCAGAGATTTACGTGAGAGAGCAGACAGTTATCCTAATTTTAAGACGGAATTCGGTCATCTAGAAGGGGATACAATTGTGGGAGAAAAACACAAAAGTGCAGTCATTACCTTAGTAGAACGCTGCTCAAAAGCCATCATCACACTGAAAACCAATGGACGGAAAGCAAGTGATATTGAGGCCTCCATCAATCAATGATTGTCTCAAGTTTCCAGTCATCTCTTTAAGTCGATAACTTTTGATTGTGGGAAAGAATTTTCTAATTGGAAATCTATTTCGAATGCACATGACATTGATAGTTTCTTTGCGGATCCAGGATGTCCTGGTCAACGAGGTCTCAATGAACATTCTAATGGCTTATTAAGACGAAATGGATTACCGAAACAAATGGATTTTACTAATATTTCTCAAAATTATTTATCAGCTATAGCTGATAAAAGAAATAGAATTCCT
>NZ_KV810649.1:150069-152275 GCF_001812855.1 Streptococcus sp. HMSC072D03 | reverse complement strand
GTTTTTCTGAGTTACTTGAAAAGTCTAACTTACATTTGACAATTTAGGTTCTTAAACGTCTCTCGTTAATCAACTAAAAATTATAACTAGCTGGGTGTTATCCAATCTCCCCTCACTATTAAGTTTTTATCATTTTTGATATAATGGTAGAGAATGAAAGGAGACTTTATGTCAACTAAAAATTTATCCCCGGTCTTAAAAACATCTTTTGTGCTACTGGCTATCCTGGTCCTTCTTGGTATTGTTATGCCTGACGGCTACCAAGTTTGGTCAGAACAACTGAGGGAAGTTATTTCAGATAAATTTGGCTGGTTTTACTTATTACTGGTCACGTCAATCGTTCTACTTTGTGGCTTTTTCCTGGTTAGTCCCGTTGGGCAAATCAAACTTGGGGAACCCAATTCGGTGCCTGAACACTCTACCATCTCTTGGATTGCCATGATATTTTCTGCTGGAATGGGAATCGGCCTTGTCTTCTACGGTGCCGCAGAGCCCTTATCCCATTATGCCATTTCAACGGTACGAGCTACCCCAGGGTCGCAAGAAGCCTTAGCCGATGCTTTCCGTTACACTTTCTTTCACTGGGGCATCCATGCCTGGGCAGTATATGCTTTAATCGCCCTGGCCCTCGCCTACTTTGGTTTCCGAAAAAAAGAGAAATATCTTTTATCGGTTACCTTAAAGCCCTTGTTTGGTAAAAAAACAAACGGTATCCTTGGTAAGATCGTAGATACGATTACAGTGGTCGCTACTGTTATCGGGGTGGCAACCACTCTTGGTTTTGGGGCAGCCCAAATCAATGGGGGACTCAACTACCTCTTTGGTATTCCAAACAATGCCCTTGTGCAAGTTATTATCATAATTATCACAACCATCCTCTTTACCATTTCAGCCCTTTCTGGTCTTGGAAAAGGGGTAAAAATCTTATCAAACACCAATCTTATTTTAGCGGTTGGACTACTCGCCATCACCATAATCATCGGTCCCACAGTCCAGATTTTTAATACCTTGACCGATAGTATCGGACTGTATATTTCCAATTTCTTCCGTATGAGTTTCAGTGCTGGTTCCTTTGGTCAATACAATCGTGACTGGATCAATACTTGGACGATTTTCTATTGGGCTTGGTGGATTTCTTGGTCACCATTCGTGGGAGTTTTTATTGCCAGAATTTCTAAAGGACGTAGTATCAGACAATTTCTATCCATCGTCTTATTAGCACCGACTGTATTAAGCTTTTTATGGTTTTCTACCTTTGGAACACTTTCAACGCATGTTCAATCACTTGGAAATGTAGATTTAACACAGTTTCCAAGTGAGCAGACCTTGTTTGCAACCTTCAGTCAACTGCCATTTGGTTTTATTGCCTCCGTTGTTGCTATCATCCTGATCGTTACCTTCTTTATCACGTCAGCAGACTCTGCGACCTATGTGCTAGCTATGCTCTCTGATGATGGGAATCTCAAACCAAAGAATAACCTTAAAATCTTCTGGGGCGTACTCCTTGCGACTATTGCCATCGTCTTACTTCTTTCAGGGGGCTTAGTAGCCTTGCAAAATACGCTGATTATCGTAGCCTTTCCATTTTCACTCATCATGGTACTGATCATGGTTTCCCTAGTCATTGAATTGCTACATGAAAAAGACAAGATGGGACTGTCAATCACACCGACACGATACCCTAAAAAAGATCAACCCTTCAAATCTTATGAAGAATAAATAACCCAATTTGTAAAATTAAGCTAGACAGAAAAAGCCATCTATGTTAGGCGGCTCTATAATTTCTGTAGTGGGTAAAACCACTGTAGAGATTATAGAGCTTTTTGAATGCAGACAAAAAGTCCCATAAGAACTATAATGAAAAGCAACCAAACCATCATTAGGAAGAACTTATGAGACTTATTAAGAATACCACAGAATTAATCGGAATTAAAGACCCAAATATCATTATTTCTCTTGTTTTTGAAAAAGATACCTACATTGAGGTTCAAGCAACACTTGATTATACTGCACCATCATGTCCTGACTGCCAAGGAAAAATGATCAAATATGACTTTCAAAAGCCTTCTAAAATTCCTCTCCTTGAACAAGTTGGAACACCTACACTATTACGTCTTAAAAAGCGTCGTTTCCAGTGTAAAAGTTGTAGGAGAGTCACGGTAGCTAAGACATCAATCGTTGAGAAAAACTGCCAAATCTCCAATCT
>NZ_KV810649.1:131814-149969 GCF_001812855.1 Streptococcus sp. HMSC072D03 | reverse complement strand
GTTTTTCTGAGTTACTTGAAAAGTCTAACTTAATTTGACAAATTAGGTAACAAAAAAATGAACTTAATTCATTACGTTTCTTTAATTGTTATCATTTAATTTATCTAACAGAGCCTCTGCTACTTTTTCTGGAATGCCAAGGGCATGGATATCCTCAACAGTAGCTTTTTGGACAGCTGTCATAGACTTGAAGTGTTTGAGGAGTTTTTGTTTGCGCTTAGGTCCAAGACCGTCAACCCCATCAAGTTTGGAGCTGAAACTATTTTTACTACGAACTTGACGGTGGAAGGTGATAGCAAAACGGTGAACTTCATCTTGGATACGGTGAAGGAGGAAAAATTCCTCGGATTGACGTGGCAAATCAATGACTTGCAAAGGGTCCCCAAAGAGCAATTCGTTGGTTTGGTGCTTGTCATTTTTCTGAAGCCCCGCAACTGGGATAGAGAGATTCAATTCATTACGCAGGACATCCTTGGCCACATTAACCTGCCCTTGACCACCATCCATGATAATAAGGTCTGGTAGCGTTAGCCCATCGCGTTTGACACGACTATAACGACGACGAATGACCTCACGCATGCTGGCATAATCGTCAGGCCCTTCAACCGTCTTAATCTTGTATTTGCGGTACTCTTTTTTATTGGGTTTCCCATTCTCAAAGACGACCATGGCAGAGACAGGACTCGTTCCCATGATGTTAGAGTTATCGAAGGACTCGATGCGAACCGGTGTCGGAATTCCCATGAGTTTGCCTAGATTTTCAATGGCTCCTTGTGTCTTGGCTAGATCTTTTTCAAGGAGGTCAAATTTTTGGGTCAGACTGACGCGGGCATTTTTCGTCGCCAGATTAACCAACTGCTTCTTCTCGCCACGTTGAGGTTTAAAGACCTTGACCTCATCTCCAACTAGAGCTTCGACAGACTCTTGATCAATGTCTCCTGGAATGAAAATCTCCCTAGGCTTGAGATGACGACTATCCAGATAAAACTGACCCATATAGGTTAGAAAATCTTCCTCAGCATCATTATAATAAGGGAACATATTGACATCACGCTGAATGAGTTTCCCTTGGCGAACAAAGAAAACCTGAACACACATCCAACCCTTGTCCACGTAGTAACCGAAGATATCACGGTCCTGCATGTCCTGACGGATAACCCTTTGCTTGGTCCTAAGCGTCGATACTGCCTCAATCAAATCACGATACTCCGCAGCTCGCTCAAATTCCATCTGGTCAGACATATCCTTCATCTTGGCCTTAAGCTGATTAACGATTTTATCATCATGACCGTTTAGGAAATTCTTGACATCCTCAACCAAACCTTGCCAATAATCCTCAGTGGTGTGACAGATGGTGTGGGCATTACATTGTCCGATATGGTAATAGAAACAGACCTTGTTGGCGGGATTTTTACATTTCTTAAAGGGGAAAATACGGTCCAAAAGCTTCTTAATTTCATTAGCTGCACCAGAGTCTGGGTAAGGACCAAAATAGAGACCTCCATCCTTCTTAACCTGGCGGGTAATCAAGAGCCTTGGATAGAGTTCTTTAGTAATCTTGATAAATGGGTAAGACTTGTCATCCTTGAGGCGGATGTTAAATTTGGGCATATTCTCTTGGATAAGATTAATTTCCAAAAGCAAGGCCTCAATATTGGACTCGGTTACGATAAATTCAAAATCTGCAATCTCAGATACCAAAAGCTCTGTCTTGGTATCATGGCTTCCACGAAAATAGCTACGCACACGATTTTTTAGATTTTTAGCCTTACCGACATAGATAATATTGCCGAATTTATCCTTGTGGAGATAGCACCCCGGGTTGTTGGGAAGCAATTCCAGCTTATGTTTAATCAGATCATTCATGCTTTCATTGTAGCAAAAAAAGAGCTGAAAAGCTCTTAATAGTCATGGGTGAATACAATTTTGAAAAGTGGCCTATTTGCTCAAAATCGTCAAAATTTCTTGGTAGTTTTTGACTTGATAGGTTGGAATAGCCGTAGTCTCATTAACCAAACCTTTTGGATTAAACCAAATGCTGTCAATTCCTGCATTATTACCACCTTGGATATCAGCAGTTAGACTATCACCAATCATGAGGGCCGAAACGGGATGAAAGTCATTTACCTGATCCGAAATTTTTTCAAAAAAGTCAGTAGACGGTTTGTGGGCACCCACTTCATCTGAAATGAAAATATCGTCGAAGAATGGCAAGATGCTTGAGGCTTGCAGACGACCACGTTGGATGTAGCTAACACCATTAGTTGCTGCATATATCTTGTGACCTCGGTCTTTAACATTCGATAAGAAAGCATGGGCCTGAGGCAACTCCTGCCCCTGTTGGCTCAAGAAATGCTGGTAACGGCCAGCTAAGTGACTGCCATCAACCTCCTGTCCAAAATGCTCAAAAAGACGAGAAAAGCGCGTGCGAAGCAATTCCGGCTTAGTGATTAAACCATGATTGAGATCTTCCCACATGGAACGGTTCATGGGAATATAGTGATCCTTGTAAACTTTAAGATCTCGTGAAGCCACCCCAGCCTCCTCTAGAAGGTAGGTCAAAGCCAAATCTTCAGCACGGTCAAAATCAAGGAGGGTGTGGTCAAGGTCGAAAAGTAGGAATTTGTAATACAATGTGAGTTATTCCTTTCTAGGGATACGTACGTGACTATTATTTATATTTTTTGGGAAAGTACTCTTTACCTAGCTGCCACATATACTGGTCTATTTCCTTTAAATTAAACTCTTCTAAACCATAATAACTTCTAAAGGTTAAGAGAATTTTTTTAAATTGCTGATAGTCTTTTAAATCTGCATTTTTAAAGACAGCGAACTTATCTTTTTTTCTAAAATACTTTAAGACTTTTTCAACATAGCTATCGTAAATAGGATATTCGATAGGATTATGGTGCGAACAATACTTCGTTGCAAATGAATAAAAGTTCTTTGTTACCCCACCATAATTAACTTTTTGAATCTCTTTAACCAAAGCGACATCACCTTGTCTCAACCTCTCATCAATATCAATCGATAAGATATGCTTTGCTAAGGGATAGACCGAAAAAATATTGGTGCTATAAAAATCATTTAGTGTTGCAACTTTTAACAATATATCAGAAATATCTTCATTTTTAGGTATCAACTCAAAAAATAATTTATCCAGGGCGTCTTCCTGAAGTTTATAATTTTCAAGCTCACTCCAAGACTTTAAATACTTCTTAACCTCTAAAATAGAGGGATTAGGAACCGAATAACTAGTATTTCCAGAATTATTATCCAAAGGTAGCTGATTGTAAGCCATGACGTATCCTTTCTGACAAGTAAATCTTTAGGCTCTATTTTACCACAATCTATCTAGACATAAGAAAAGAAACACAAAAAGGCGACCCGCAGGCCACCCTCTCAGATTTATGAAAAATAAGTATTGCTTACTTAATAGACCACTATTATATCTATTGAACCTTAAAGAAAGCTTAAAATAGGTTATTTTTTTATGATTTCTATAGATTTTACTTAAATACCTAATCTCTATAATTCATGGTATACTGAAAATACAAGATTAATCAAACGAGGCGTGTTATGAAAAATTTAAAATTTCAATCCGTTTTTGACATCATTGGACCTGTCATGGTCGGGCCTTCCTCTAGTCATACTGCAGGAGCTGTTCGTATTGGCAAGATTGTTTCTGCCATCTTTGGTGAGACACCGACTGAGGTAGAATTTCAACTCTTTAATTCCTTTGCCAAGACCTATCGAGGTCACGGGACTGATGTGGCTCTTGTGGCTGGTATTTTAGGTATGGAAACTGACGACCCTGACATCCCACGCGCTCTGGATATCGCATACGAAAAAGGCATTAAGGTCTACTGGAAAATTAACAAGGATAGTAATGCGCCACACCCCAATACGACTCGTATCACCTTAAAAAATGCTACAAAAACCATTTCTGCCACAGGCGTTTCTATCGGTGGAGGAAATATCCAAGTAACTGAACTCAATGGTTTTGCGGTCAATCTCAAGATGAATACACCGACTCTCATCATTGTCCACCAAGACGTTCCAGGAATGATTGCCCTTGTCACAGATATTTTGTCGCGTTATGGCATCAATATCGCCCAAATGACTGTTACTCGGGAAAATGCCGGTGAAAAGGCCATTATGATTATCGAAATTGACTCGCACCAGTGTGATGAGGCCGTCACTGAAATCGCTAGAATTCCTCATCTACATAATGTCAACTTTTTCAGCTAAGAGGGGGATTGCATGTTTTACACTATTGAAGAATTAGTTCAACAAGCTGACCGAGATTACCAAGGCAATATCGCCGAGCTCATGATTGCTACAGAGACAGAGCTAACTGGACGGGAACGGCCTGAAATTCTAACTCTGATGACTCGAAATCTCGAAGTGATGAAGGAGTCTGTTCAGGCTGGTTTGTCTCCTGAGAAATCACCAACTGGCTTAACTGGGGGAGACGCTGCCAAACTGGATGCCTATATCAAAAATGGAAAGACCTTGGCTGATTCTGCAGTTTTGGGTGCTGCAAGAAATGCCATGGCAGTCAATGAATCTAACGCCAAGATGGGCTTGGTTTGTGCCACACCTACTGCTGGATCAGCTGGTTGTCTACCTGCTGTTCTAACAACAGCTATCGAAAAACTAGACTTGAGCGAATCACAACAATTAGATTTTCTCTTCACTGCTGGTGCATTTGGTCTAGTCATCGCAAATAATGCCTCGATTTCTGGTGCCGAGGGAGGCTGCCAAGCCGAAGTTGGTTCTGCCTCTGCTATGGCTGCTGCCGCTATTACAATGGCTGCTGGTGGTACACCTTTCCAGGCCAGTCAGGCCATCTGCTTTGTGCTTAAAAATATGTTGGGACTCATCTGCGACCCTGTAGCCGGATTGGTTGAGGTCCCATGTGTCAAACGTAATGCCATGGGAGCAAGTTTTGCCCTAGTAGCTGCTGACATGGCCTTGGCGGGTATCACATCGGCCATTCCAGTCGACCAGGTTGTTGACGCGATGTATCAGGTGGGTTCAGCCATGCCAACTGCCTTCCGGGAAACTGCTGAAGGTGGCTTAGCAGCAACTCCGAAAGGAAAGGCACTCGCAAAAGAAATTTTTGGGTAATTTTTAGTAGAAACAAAAAAACTTAGAAGCTTTCATACTTCTAAGTTTTTTCTTCTTACATAGCCTTTTCAACGTTTTGATTTTAGCTAAATAGCCATTTTGTTAAAAAGTGCCATGTTTCTTTGGCAATACTTGCAAGGAAGGTTGAGAGACTAAATGCGTTGAATTTTTTGAGGAGATTCTCAACAAGTGGAGCGACAGTCTTAGGTGTTTCCACTGGAGTGTTACTTTCTTCTTGCTTACCAGTATTATCCTGAGATGGATCTGACACTGTGTTAGTACTGTCGTGACCATTATTTTGCCCAGTTGGTTCAGGCTCTGGAGCAACCTCAGGCTGAGGATCAGGTTTGATTGGTTCGTCAGTAGTGTCACTGCTTGTGTTTGTCATTTTTTCAGTTACGAAGAAGTTTTTGAATTCTACTGCTCCATCCCAAAGACCGACACCTACATGGGCTTGATTGAAGTAATTATCCACAGCATCAAATTGATGATGGAGCACTTCCTTGCCATCGACATAGACTGTCATGGTGTCCTTGCCTTTCACAACCTTGACATGGTGGTACTGACCGTCATTGATAGCCTTATCCAAATGAGCTTCAGCGATGGTTTCACCACCAAAACGGAAGAGACGAACAGTGTCGTTGTCAGCAAATTGGACAGAGTAGGCACGACCTGGTTCTTCACGTTCCGCAGCTACAAAGAGGTTGACCAAACCATGTTGGTATTTGACATCGATATCATAGTCAAATTGCTTGAAGCCATTGCTTTCATAAGCCATGAAGAAGTCATTGGCACTGACATTGCTATCGTAAAGGGTGTCGTCATCAATATACCAATCACCAGTGACAGCTTTCAATCCTTTAAGATTGGTCGCAAAATTGTTGAGCGTAATAGCAATATTAAAGATCTTGGTCAATGATGGGTTTTCAACTGAAGTTGCTGTGACAGTGAGATGACCTTTGTGAAGAGCTTTGAGAGAAAGTTTATTGTCATGTTCGGTATATGACACCAAACTTGGATCACTAACTGTCCATGTCACATCTTGCTCTTCAGAAGCAGGTGCGAGGTAAACCTGCAAGTCCTTACTTTGTCCAACTTCAAGAGCCAAATGACCTGCAACTGTGGTGTTCATGGCAACAGCCTTAGTGACTTCCTTCTTGTCAGTCCAAGTACTCTTAATTGGGTAGATAGCAATATTTGCTTTGGCTGGACCACCTTCAACCAAGACACTTGCTCCAACGGCTCTTGGGCTTGGGAAAATCTGATTAGCACCAGCTACCGTATTTCCCTTAGCAAAGACTTCTACACTCGCACGGTCCACATAAAGATGCAAATCAATAGAACCATCTTCATTGCGAGTCACTTGTTGACTATTAACCTTAGCAAAAGCATCAGAAAGGATAGTACCAGATTGGCTACGGTCAATAGACAAAGTTTCCTTAGTTAAATCGTAAATGACCTTAGTAGCTTGACCATCACCAACGCGAAGATTAAATCCAACTGCTGTCGTGTCCTTACCTGGTACAAAGTGAGAAACCACTTCATAAGTATCGCCTTTGAAATCTTTAAGCAATTCATTGTCAGAAGCCACTGTGACATTTTCAAAATACTGGGCATTGTCTGTGTCACGAAGGCTTTCGTAGGCCTTAACAGGGGTTTGGGTCAAGAGGTAACGGTCGCCTGATTTAACCAAACCAAGGTCAAGGTTAAGGTTAAAGGTACCATTAAATTTTTGACCTACAGTATCTGCAACCAGATTACAATAATCTTCCCAAGTGTTCATCCAGTTGATTTCAGTCAATTGTGGGATGTTGGGATGGTCAGCTGTTCCAAAATCATGAACATAATAAGTCATAGCAGCATAGGAATCCTTACCAAAATTCATGATTTCGTCATGGTCTTGGTAAACATCATCAGCTACAAAGGCCCACTTGCCATCCACTTGTTTAAAATCGCCAACCTTGTAAGTACGACCACCACGTGAGAGGACCCACTTGAGTGCTCCATCATTGGCCACAATTGGATAGAGGTCAGGACATTCCGTATGCAAATCTTTATAGGTTGTTTCCACTTGCCAGTTCTTCAAGTCTTGTGAAGAATAAATGCGGAGTGGACCACCAGCAAGGATCATAAACCATTGGTTATCCCAGCGGAAGACCTTAGGGTCACGGAAATCTTGGTTTTGAAGTGGGTCCTGAGACCAGTCGGCAACTACCTTGTCATATTTTTGCCAAGTTCTACCCTCGTCCTCACTATAGGCGATTTCAATCCGTTGCCCATTACCATTTGAAGTAATAATAGCTACCAGGCCACCTTCCGGAGATTTGAAGAGGCCGGAGCTATTGGTACTATCAACCACGACAGAGCCTGAGAACATGTGACCCGTCGCATCTGGATAAAAGGCTATCGGCTCTTCATCCCAATGAAGCAAGTCTCGGCTGGTCGCATGGGCCCAGTGCATTGGTCCCCATTTGGTATCATCGTAAAATTGATAGAAGAGATGGTAACGTCCCTTGTAAAAGACCAAGCCATTAGGGTCATTAGCCCAGCCATCCTTGACAGAATAATGATACTGATCACGATAAAGCTCGTTGTAATAGACATCATCACTCTGTCTGCGGTGGATATTAACACGGTAAGTCAAGGTCACTGGACGACCAAGCGAATCGGTCACACTACTTTCAATAGTAAAGTAATTGGCACCTACAGCCACTGGCAATTGTGAAATATCTGTGTAGACATTTCCCTTGGCATCTTCTACCTTGATAACAGCATTTGGATTATGCTTAGTGATGTCAAGTCCTACAGTCTCAGCATTGTGTCCCACATATTGGATATGGAGTGGTTCTTCAGAGAAGAATTGGGCTTGTTTTTCAACAGAACCTGTCTTTGAGGTCACCACAAGATTGTCAATCAAAGGAAGACTGGCATCATCAAGATTAACATAGCGGGTGTTTTTGAAAATGACATTGGCATTCCAATTAAGAAGTCCAAAGTAGCCTTCTGGAAGGACTTGAGGTTGACCCTTGTCACTTTTTTGAAGGACAGCATCACCTGTACTTGCGACAAGCACATCATTGACATAGTAAGATAGCCACTGATTAGCCGCAACTACTCTAAGATTGTAGGTTTCATCAGCAGTTGGTGTCACATCTTTCTCATCTACAAGTTGAATATCATGATTATTGACCCAACGCCAAAACTTAACCTTATGGTTACCAGAGTCTACGTTGACCCCGTACATATTTTTATCACTACTATCATTGTTACCACGGAAAATGAGGGCAGCTGCACCACCAGCTTCCTTGAAGGTTACATCCGTTGAATAGATAAAATTCTTGCCCTCGGATTGAGAATAAAGGAAAGAGTCTCCCTTGTCTTTGGCTTCTGAATGAATACCGTCAGCCTGCATTTCCCAGTGGCCATTTTGGTCTGCGGTCATCCCTTCTAGATTGGTAACCGCTTCATTATTAGGCAAATCGGTTTTTTCCGCTGTCACATGAACAGGACTGGTGCTATTCGTTACAACTGGAGATTGTTCTTGACTGGTCTGATTCAAATCGGCTTCTTGCGCTTGGTTAGTTACTTTCTCAGCCTCACTAGCCTGTGTTTGTACTTCTTTTGACTGGTCAGGGATAGGCTGAGTGGGATTCTCTTGAGCTGTTTTAGCAGATTCGGAAACAAGAGACGGGCTCGGCTCTACCACTTGGGGGACTTCCTTGGTCGTGCTAGGAGCAAGCTCCGCTTGAGGGGCAACTTGATAATCAGTTTGAGCTACCACTTCTTGAGGTACTTGGCTCACAGTTGCCTGTTCCACTTGGTCCGCATAGACAGGACCAGCCAGGGCCAAACCTGCAAAACTTACCAAGGCACAGCCGTAGACCCAAGTCTTCCCACTTTTACGCATAAACCAATTTTTACAAACAGTATCATTCATGACTCTTCTCCTTCTTCAGAGTAACATTAAATGTTAACTCATTTTTCATGAAAATTCAAAGTCAATACATTCGCCTTTATTAATAAGCCTATCAAAGTTTCCGGAAATATCTCTAGGATTTAAATTAAAACGGTAAACGCTTACTTTTAATATCATTATAGCACTATAATCTGAAAATACCATCTTTTTCTGTAATATTTTTCATATAAATGAAAAAACTTCCGAATTTGCCATTCGAAAGTCTCATACTTATGCTTAATCTGAGCCTGTTAGCAGGCTATTTCCAATAATACCAATGGTTACAATAGCAATCCCAAAGAATCCCAAAAGGCTAGGCAAAAGCAGCCAGTAAAATCAAAAGGCTAGCACTCCACATCCAGGACCCACCCGAAAGATTCATATTTCGATTAAAAATGATAAATTACAAGAATAAGTGCAACATTTAGTCAAACTCATCCTCTAGAGCTTCACAAGCAGTTCTGTAAGCTAAACATTTTCGCGGTCGGTGATTGATATCATATAAGGCTTTGTTCAAAGCCTCCTCAGAGATAGCGGCTAAATCTGTTTTCTTTGGGAAATATTCTCTTAGTAAGCCATTTGCGTTTTCATTGCTTCCTCTCTACCAGGAAGAATAGGCGTCCGCAAAGAAAAAGGGAATTCCTAAGTTCTCCACCAGAGGATAGCAGGCAAACTCTTTTCCCCTGTCTGAAGTGAAGGTTTTAAGAGTCTCTTTTGGAAATAGCCTACAAAGTTGTTCGATAGCTGAAAACATGGCTTTGGCTGTTCTATCTGGTATCTTGAAAGCTAAGTAAAAACGAGTTTTTCGCTCTAGAAAGTTCGCTAAACAGCCCTTACTTTTGCCTCTGGAAGACACCACAGTATCGAGCTCCCAGTGGCCAAAAGTCTCACGATTCCTGACCTCTTTAAGACGTTTGGCAATCGACGTGCCAATCCTAAATGTCCCACGTGTTTCTTTGGGCTGTCGACTTTTTCCCTTTCGGCGCAGGACGCTTAAATCCGGATCAATCAAACCAGCATAGAGCCAATTATAGATGGTTTTAAAAGCTACCATTGGCTTTTGTTCAAGCTGATAGCGACCACAAATCTGTTCAGGTGACCAAGAGGCTTTTAACCCCTTCTCAATTTTCTTTTTCAACTTTGGTGTCAAACAAGACTTCCGACCCTTTTGCTTAGCCCTGTGGTCGTACTGTTCCTGTGCTAAGACGGCGGAATAACCATTTTGGCATCGTCTTAACTCTCTTGAAATGGTAGACTTATGGACACCAAGTTTACTTGCAATTTAGCAAGATTTCAAACCTAAATCCAAGTAAGTTTCTATCTTTATTCGGTCGGTTATGGTAAGATGGGAGTAGCTCATAGTTTTTCCTCGGGTTCTGTTTGTGTGGTTACTTACAGTTTACACCAATGAAACGCTATGAGTTTTTTTGTTGCACTATATTTTACAATTTATCAAAAAGAAAAACTGCAATTTCTACTTTACAGTTTTCTTCTTTCCTATAATTTTTAGCTTTTCACTATTTTGAAAAGATTAACACTTATTTGTACTTTTCTATCTCCGTTTCTAATAGACTGAGCATGCTAGCATTGTGCTCTTTGACACTGTTATTATCCCATTTTCGATCATATTTCTTGAGCAGGTCACTCATCGCCTTCAACTTGGGACTTTGCTCTATTATATTTGGAAAATGCTCAACCTTCTCAATTGGAAACCGATTCGAAAACTTTGAATTGGCTGAAACAGTGATGAGAGCAAGATTCCCCAACAGATCTCTATTTTCAACAGTCACTGAATTATCAGCGTTAATAGGGTGCTGAGGGAAGAAATGTTCGATAGAATTTCTGAACTGGAATTGGAAATTGCTAAATTCAGATGCTCTATCCCTCGCCAACAGATAATCCAAATAAGTAAAGACAATCCGATCGATACCAAATCCACTTCGATTTCGATAATCTGAAGATTCAATTTTTTTGCAGCAATACTTTTCTAAGGTAGGGATAAGGAGTTTGCCATCTTGCTCTTTATTCACATTCGTCAAGACTCTAGCAATCCAGTGCATGGTCTTAGGGGAAGTATAGGTCACGCGCAGGCAAGATTCTAGGAGTCGTAATTGTTGATTATCCGTTCCTTCTTCTTGATCCATTGAGTCTAAAGTAGATTTATAGGATGGTTTTCTCCCCTTTTTATCCTCATACATGACGAGCTTTTGTAAAGACCATTTCCCTTCGACCTTGTATTCACCGATATATTCTCTTTTAATAATATAACGATCAAATAGATACCGATACTTCAAAAGAGCATAGATAAACTCCAAGGCCTTTTCTTTACTAGCCCATCTGTCCTTTAATAAGTCAAGGAATCGCTTATCATCTAATCCACTATCACGATCCGTCTCAGTCATCTCCATGGCTTCATTGACCTGCAAAAGAAAATTTGGAAAGTTAATGATAGACTCAAACCGTTCATTTTCTTCTTCCCTATCATCAATTTGATTAGACACAGTAGAATCCGGCGCTTGCAAGATAGTTTTTAAGGTAAATTGAGTCTCATCACTGTTATTTTCTGCATTAAAAATGTCACGAAGATCTGAGAAGTCAGCCACCCTCAGCATATCCCAATTTGCACTAAATAGTTTTTCACGTATTTTTACTGGGAGAACCATCTGAAGATAGTTGTCCATTTGTGCACAAGCATCCCAAATCGTAGCTGCAATTAGTTTATCTTTTTTGTCCTCTTCACTGAATCTATTTTCAGACTTGATAGCACCCAAAATCTTTGCTTTCACAATTTCATGGAGCTCCAATTGCTCTCCACGAGTATTCATGATCTCAAAATAGTGATTCAAATCGATATTTTGAGGAACCTGGGTTCGGATGATTGTTACAGTAGAAAACTTATCTCTAAACCGTTTTTTATAATCATCATTAGCGTTTTTGCTCTGGAAATATTTCTTAATTATTTCATATCCTTCTACTAACTCTTCTGAATAAAGAGAAGGCTCTTTACTATCCATTACAGTTTCGATCTCACCTAGAGTGATGTTCGATTTTTCTCTAGCTTCAAATTTCAAAGGATTTCTTTCTACAGAAGGATGATCCAGATAACGAAGAAGCAAAAACAAAGTAGTTAAGCGTTGCTGGCCATCGATTACTTCATAAACTCGAGGTTGGACTTGATTGACCACTAAACTGCCAAGGTAATATTTACTTGAATTAGTTTCGTCAAGATCATCAATATCCATTAGCAATTGCTCAATTTCATCTTTTCTCCATGCGTAATTTCGTTGATAGATTGGGATGACATAGTTGACATTTTCAAAAACATTGTCCACATTCAATTCATCTGGTTGAATATACTTTTCACTTCTCATTAGACTAGTCCTCCTCTCCAAATACTTTATCATAGAGTTTTTGATAGCGTTTTTTATTCACGTTGGAATTCTGGAAAGCTTCCTTTGAGATAATATCTAAAACAATGGTATCCAACCCTATCGGATCCTGCATTTCAGAAATCAAAGCAAAGAGATTCAATCCCTTATTGATACGATCTGATTGTCCTTGTGCGTACTTATTTACCGATTCTCTATAGACTGCTTTCATGATCAATCTTAGAGAATAAGCCCATCTATGTAGAAAAGACAATCTTGCAGGTGTCAATTCCTTCATACTGAATTTATCGACAAAGAAGATCAAAATATTTATGAAGAGATTATAAACATAGAGATCACCAGTTCCGTTTTTTATGACCTCTTCTTCATTAAATCTACTATCGACCAAGTTCACAATCTCTCTATAGAGGTTGGCATAATGCAAAGTGTATGAAAAGAATCTTTTTCCAGCAATCAAGGGTTGGGTTAACTGGAATTGATTCAAAGGAATTCCAGTTGTTAGCTCATACACTTTGTCAGCATTAAAACGTTCCACATAAAGATGAGAGGCTTTAGCATAAGTCGCAAAATGATGGGGATTCGAAGGTTTAATTCCCTTAAAAGTTTGAATATCTTTAGTAGAATAATGAAGGCCATTTTTGTTCTTATACCATCTCACTAAGGGGAAGAGATTGTCTGCAAAGAGATACTCCAGTTCGCTTTGATTTTTATTTTCCCAAGCTTGTATGATCTCAATCTTATCACTTTCAGATTCATCATTCATTTCTCTCAAATGATAAGATTTCAACAAATCATGTGGAGAGAGAGCCTTCCCCCGAGAATTCTGGGAGTCAAAGAATTGAAAAGCTTCCTGCTCATCATTCGTGATAATCTTTACCAAAGAACAGTTATCAAGAAGATAATCAGCATACTTTTTAACTTCTTGTCCGTCAAACTCTCTTAGCTTGCGCTTGATGATTTGGAAATTATGCACGATCGCTTCTCTAGATAGTTCATTATATTCCTCATTCAGCAAGGATGAAAGATTAGCATATGATGCCTCTTGAAGTATCTCATACACCACAAATAAAAGAATAGAAAGAGTTGTTAAGCGCTGCTGGCCGTCGACAATATTAAGTTTAGAAGATGCGTCATTTATGTTTTCTCTGTGGAGTACAACAGACCCCATTCGATATTCTGGAATTCTATTCTTAAACGCCTCATAAGTATCTGTGATCAGTCTAAGTGCTGATTGTGTTCCCCAACGATACGGTCTCTGATAATTAGGAATCGCTAACCTTTCTACCATCATTTCTCTAACACTGACAATGCGCAAATTTTCATTCAAGTTTGACATTGAACAACTCCTCTATCTACTTCAATTTCTTTAAATACGGTTTTATATCACTCATTATAACATTTTAAGAAGTCAACTCAAGATTGATGACGAATTTTTATTTATGACAAAGAAAAACAGCCAACCATTGGGTTAACTGCTAAAAAAAGTTATCAAGTTAATTATTAAAAGAATCAGTATCCAAATTCACTTTAAATCGTACTTCCAGTCTTCTCCATCTTGGTAGTAGAAAAATTCAGACAGGTCTTCTTCAAGAAAGATACGAAGCATATCCTCCATATCTAGAGAGAGGTCTAGATTTGGCAATTCTTTCAGGTCCTCCCACCAGACTTCCCCCTCTTCAGAGGATATTAATTCTCCGTCAAACTTTTCTGTCTTATAAAAGAGAACTACATAACGAATGCCGTCTTCTACCCAATCTTTCATTCCACAAATCCGGGGAGAAGCAATCCTTAAGCCAGTTTCTTCCTTCACTTCACGGATTACTGCTTCCGTAAATGATTCTCCCGCTTCGACATGACCACCAGGAAAGGTTATGCCTGGCCAGTCCTTTTTTTTACGATCAATAACAAGAACTCTATCGCCGTCTCTTACCATACAAAGATTTGTAAACTCAACAGTCTCATTCATACAAATACTTCCTAACTATGTTTGTCTTTTTCTTTAAGGATAGGATAAACAATCTCTACCCTATTCTTCTTTTAGTTGTACTTGTGTACGGGCTAGTAGGTCTCCTAGATGCCTCTTATCTTTCCTAAATATCGTCATTGCCAGTAGCAAAACTGCAAGTAGAGTCGCCGAATTAGAAAGGATAATGGATACCACATCAAAATCACTATATAAGCCATGAATCGTGCCCATATGACCGAGTTGCCAAGGTAAAAATTTGATGACATTTCTAATCAAGCTAGCCTGCACTGTTTTTTTCTGGTAGACAAGTTCAAGTCCCGCTTTTACCTTCCCAAAACTGCCATCATTTTTATAATCCAAGAATGTGAAAAGGAGCGTGATTGGAAAAACAGAGGTGAAAAATACAAGCCACTGCGACTGAATTTCTGTAAACTCTGGGACACCATTAAAAAAGATGATGTAAATAAGCATCGAACTTAAAAACAGAAGAACTAAATAAGCTAGAATGAAAAGATAATCAAAGAGAAATTCAATCATTCTTTTTTTAAACGGAATAGGGTTTATTGCTATAATTTTCATCATCGTCTCCCCCTTTCTCATCTCCTATTATAACATTTTTAATATTCTAAATAATATTTGAGAAGAATATCCGCTGGCTAGCGCCCTCGCAAATCAAGATTGTTTCATAATTGTAAACTCCTTTAGATTCTACTATACACTACTTCTATTATGGCTTTTGGACTTTATTTCAATTTTACGTTATATTATTATTAAAAAACTAAATCATAAGGAATTATGTATGTCAGAAGATATTAAAATCGAGATTGGAAAAAGAATTCGTGAAGAACGTGAGCGACTTGGTTTAACACGTGAGCAAGTTTGTGATACCGAAGAAGAATTAACCGTCAAACAACTGATGAGAATTGAGCTTGGGCGTTCTTTACCAACTATTGTCAAACTTCAATACATCAGTGATAAATTGAGTGTTTCCCTCAACTATTTGTTAGGTGAAACAAAACTAGACATTCCTGAAGACTATTACAAGGCTAAATATAAACTTATGAAGTCTCCTGTCTATGGTGACTCGGAACGTATCAAGAAAAAGCTAAAAGATATTGAGGAACTCTACGACAACTATATTGATGTGCTACCAGAGGACGAGCTTTTAGCTATTGATCTCATTGAAAGAACCCTGAATTTTATGATTAGTGAGGAAGAAAGTCTTATTGAATCTGTATTTGAAGACTATTTGGTTCAAGCTTTGAAAAAAGAAACATATTCCTTAAATGACCTTCTATTAATTTCATACTATGCATTTCGATGTCAGGATTATGACTATGATAAAGAGAAAATTGAAAAATTTAGACGAAAATTAATTAATCAAGAATTACAAGGTGAAGAGCTGTTTAATGTTGAACTGATAGGTGCTTTATCAGCTATAGCTGGGATATATGTAATGCATCATGACTATAAAGAAATGAAGTCTGTTGTTGATAAAATGTATGTTCTTATTGATAAGACACTTCAACAAGCTTATAAACCCGCAGTACTTGTTTTTGAAGCGAAATATTATCTATTCTATGAGAACAATAGAGATAAAGCAACCGAGCTCTATAATACAGCTACCGTACTAGCCGAAGCTTTTGGTGACCAAGTCTTCATCAAAAATCTTAAAATGGAAATGGAAAATGATTTAGATACAAGTAACGAATCAAAGTGACATAGATGTCCTTTTGATTCGTTATTTTTTTGTTTATACTCGTTCATATAATCAAATAGGAGAAATCAAGATATGACAAACCTTATCGTAGCAAAACAGTTAACCAAAGAATTTCAAAAATATAAAGCAATCGAAAATCTAAACTTCACAGTTGAAAAAGGTGAAATTCTAGGTTTCCTTGGACCATCAGGTTCTGGTAAAACGACAACAATCAATATCTTAACAAGTCAACTCACTCCTAGTCAGGGAGAAACTTATATTTTGGGCAAATCATCCCTTCAGTTAAAAGAAGATGATTTGTCAAAGATTGGTTTAATCACTGAAAATAGTGGTTTTTATGAAAAATTGACACTTTATGACAATCTTCTATTCTTCGCAAAACTCTATAATGTTTCGACAGAGTATGTTGATGATTTGTTAAAACGTGTAGGTCTTTATGACCATCGTAAAACCTTGGCAGAAAAGCTCTCTACAGGGATGAAACAACGGATGCTTTTAGTGAGAGCTATCATAAACAAGCCAAAAGTTCTCTTTCTTGATGAACCTACTTCTGGACTAGATCCATCAACGTCTCAAACCATTCATTCTCTTATTGAAGAACTAAAACAACAAGGAACAACCATTTTTCTGACGACACATGACATGCACGAGGCTACAATTTTGTGCGATAAGATTGTACTTCTAAATAAAGGTAAGATTGTCGAAGAAGGTAAACCTGCTGAACTTATTCAGAAATATAATACAAATAAAATGGTAAAAGTGACCTACTGCTCAGGTCAAGAAAAAGTGATTCCTTTCTCTGAATTAAATCATATTAGTGCTACTCAAGATATTCAAACCATCCACTCATGTGAACCAACTTTAGAGGACATCTTCATCCAACTTACAGGAGGAAAACTTAATGTTTAACCAATTAAAATCTTTACTATGGCTTAGAAAGCGAGTTATCAAATCTAATAAAACCATTATCCTACAAATTCTCCTTCCTTTAGGGTTTGCCTTTCTCTACAAACATATCTATGAGATTCAAGGTAGCCTAAACAACTCAATGAAAGTCAATCTATTAGTCAACTGTTTAGCCCTATCTTTGAGTTTATCAGTTGGAAATCCAATCAGTACTATTGTTTCCGAAGAAAAGGAAAAAAATATTTTAAGAACCTTATTTTTAAGTGGTGTTAACAGTAAAAACTATATTCTTTCAGTTTTATTTTATCCAGTGCTTATTAGCTTAGTTATGACAACTGCTATTCCGAGAATACTCGAACTTAATATTGAAAATAATTATGGTCCTTATCTTATCATCTCGCTTGCTACAGCTTTAGTAATGATGCTGATTAATCTTTTCATCGGATTAATCAGTAAAACTCAAGTATCTGCCCAAGTAATTAGCCTTCCAGTATCAATGATTAGTATGTTTATTCCAATGCTTTCAGGGATTAGTAAAGATTTCGATAATGTCACGAAGTACAGTTATATGGGATTGTTCACAAAATCTATAAGCCAGCTTGAAAGCTTTAAGTGGCAAGACCAAATAGCAAGCTCACTTTCTCTACTAGCCTGGTTGCTCCTCTTTGCTACACTGACCATTCTACAATCTAAGAGATTACGAAAAATATCCTAATTCCAAACCACAACCATCTAAACTGAGTGTTAGATGGTTATTTTGTTTATTCCCCATCTTTTTCTCTAACCATAAAAAGACAAATCCCTGGAGTCTTTTCATTCACATGATTTTAAGGTATATTATTATATAATTAAAACTCAAAGGAAATACAGATGTCTGAAGAGATTAAAATCGAGATTGGAAAAAGAATTCGTGAAGAACGTGAGCGACTTGGTTTAACACGTGAGCAAGTTTGTGATACCGAAGAAGAATTAACAGTAAAACAACTGATGAGAATTGAGCTAGGTCGTTCTTTACCAACCATTGTCAAACTGCAATACATCAGTGATAAATTGGGTGTTTCCCTCAACTATTTGTTAGGTGAAACA
>NZ_KV810649.1:117584-131714 GCF_001812855.1 Streptococcus sp. HMSC072D03 | reverse complement strand
GAAACAAAACTAGACATTCCTGAAGACTATTATCAGGCTAAATATAAACTCATGAAGTCTCCTGTCTATGGCGATTCTGAACGTATCAAGAAAAAGCTGCAGGATATTGAAGACCTCTACGACAACTATATTGATATTCTACCAGAGGACGAGCTGTTAACCATTGATATCATTGAAAGAACCCTGAATTTTATGACTAAAGGTGAAGAGGATGCTATCGAAACTATCTTTGAAGACTATCTGACTCAAGTTTTGAAGAAAGAAGCATATTCCTTAAATGACCTCTTACTAATTAAATATTATACTTTTAAATGTCAAGTTGGTGACTATGATGAAGAAATTGTTGAAAGTTTTCGATGTAAATTAATTAATCAAGAACTACAAGGGGAAGAGCTAGTTAATGTTGAGCTACTAGGAGCATTGTCAACTATAGGTGGAATCTATGTTATGCATCATGATTATAGAAATATGAAAACTATTGTCGATAAAATGCATACTGTTATCGATAAGACTCTACAACATGCTTACAAACCCGCTGTACTTATTTTTGAAGCGAAATATTATCTGTTCTATGAGAACAACAGAGATAAAGCGGCTGAGCTCTATAATACGGCTACCGTACTAGCTGAAGCTTTTGGTGACCAAGTCTTCATCAAAAATCTTAAAATGGAAATACAAAAAGATTTAAATATAGAATAGAAAATATATCAGCAACACTTTAAATATAATTATTTTTATACAATACCAATCAAAGAAGCATCTGAAGTTGAACTCAGATGCTTCTTTGATTAATTCAATTTTTTCACTTAAACTTGCCCTTATACTTCTTCCCATACCATTCTTCTACTGACTTGCCTTCCCAATCACGATATTCTTCTGGATACTTCCATTTGTAGAAACCTTCTAAAAAGAAAGGGAACTCCATAAAGATAACCATTGCCAAGAATCCAATATCTATGATTAGCCATGTCAAAAACATCCCTAACAAGGTCAAACTTTGTGAGACTGCTACTCCCGAATGCGATAAGATTATTTTGATGATTACAGCAAACCCTAGCACTCCTGAACCATAGGTGGCGATTAGACCTGCTATTCTATCAACAAGAGTTTCTCTCGCCTCTTCACCGTAAAAACAAGTGGTCAAACTTCTTTTCTCCATACGGAGGAATATCAGGGCAATGATAAACAAGAGAATGTAAATAAACCAAATTCCTAACGAGGTTAGGGTCGGGAGTGCTATCGTTATGGCCAAGAGATTGAATTCAAGACAGAACCAAAATAAAAAGGTCTCGATATGAAAGCGATATCTGTATGGTCGAAGAAATGGTTTGCTAACAAATTTTCCAATAAGAACGAGTGATAGCCAAATAAAACAACAAATCAAGAATAATTCTGGAGTCAACAGTGATGGCTTGTGAACTGGCAGAGTTAAATCCTTAGGCTCTGCAACATCCAAAGAAGAGGCAAATATGGCCAAGAGAAAGTTGCATCCGAATACAAACAAAATACTGTAGAGAATACTTTTTATTCTAAAACCAATACTTGGTTTTCCATTATTTAAGCCTTTTCCAAGTTTTTCGTAATAGTCTTTCTTTATATACTGAAGCGAAGCATCGTCTAATAAATTTAAACTCTCTTCAAAACTTGCACTAAAGATTGATTTTTTCATTTATTAACTGTCCCCCCTCTCTTACTATACTCAAGCCTTCTATTTGCCTGTCTTTCCAGTTTAAGCTACTTCTCTATTTTGACTTTTCCTTGTTCATAACCTGAATACCAACTACTTTCAGGGCTGACATACTCTGCTTGTTCATTCTCTATGCCATCATTTACAAGAAGTAGGGTACCGTCATGTAACATACAACTATAAGTCTCCGAATCTTTGGTGAATTCATCGTTTTGGGAGTCAAAGTGATAGGTATGCTCTCCCTCCACATCCTTTAGAGTAATCTGCTCACCGTCTATTTTTATCCAAAAACGTTTATCGATTGTTGCTGTTTTTGTTGATTGATTTTTGACGATGAGATAATAAATGCCATCATCTGATTTTTTCTCATCAATGGTTGTTTGAATAATTCCCAGCAGCATTAGGACTGGAATAATCAAGAGAAGCCATAACCATTTTTTCTTGTTCTTTTTAGGTTTCCCAAGTTCTAGGCTCGGTAAATCGGCAGTTAGAGTCTCGATTCTTTCTAACTCCTGTTCTGAATATTTGAGAATCCCTTCCCCATTGTTGGCCAACCAATGTCTTGCCATTTGTACAAAGTACAGGCGCTCATCTTCTTGTGCAATCTCTTCAAACAAGCTTCTGGCTTGAGCCTTATTTCCACTTAATTGCTCGTTTAAGGCTTTAAAATACTGAAGTTCGAGTCGTTCAAAGGCCTGTGGAGCAGTCGTCTGATTAAAGAAATCATTGGGTTTACGCTCCACAAGAATATCGTACATAGCAATAAATTCCCTCTGCTCGACTTCTTCTGCTTTCTCGTCTTTAGAGTTTAGATAATGGACTGATTTTAAAAGGTCATCTTTGTTGTTTATTTTTCCAGAAAGTAAGGATGCTTTCAGGGAAATAAACCATAGAAAATCAAGGTAAGTCTTCCTAATACCTGCAAATTGTAATTCCTCTGTTTGGTTGATGACCGATGGGAAGTCGCCAATCATGTAAGCGTAGGTAATAGATGCAATCCTAGCATTGATCTGATTCTTTTTACGTCGAGACTTACCATACAGTTGAATAGATTCATACCAGAAATTCAAACCCATCGTTTCTTTAAGGATCTTTTGAGTTTCCCCTACAAGTAAGCTATTTAAGTAATTTTTTAATATAACGACTAGACCAACGACGCTTACTAAAGCGATCAACTGTATAGTGGAATTTTCTAAAAAGAGCCATCTAAGGAAAAATAACAAAATAATTAGTAATACAGTAGTGATACGTAAAATAAGGGTATATTTTTTCAAAATCCTCTTATAATCCATCAATTTATCTCCTATATTCATTTTTGAAATAGACTTACTTTTCATTATATCTGATTATTTAGCATTCGCAAGTTCACCGATAAGCTGAAAAAGAAAACACCCAAAGGGGTGAATACTTCAATAAAAATAGCTTAGTAGGGTTTCTCTTCCTTCTCCAAGATTTTCAAATATTTGGTTTTCTTAAATTGCCCTGATAATGCCAAAATAATAAACAAGTACCACAACACAAAACTCAGAAATAATAAAAGAAAGCTACCCCAAAAAAGGTATAGTATCGATAGCCCTATAGTGGATAATCCAAAGACGAAAATCAAAAGATAAGTTTTCAATCCATTTGATTTCTGGGATGGGAAATAATTCTCAGGAATGTCATAAGGTAGTACATTTACTATTTGTGTTTGTTTCCTATGTTTAAATTGCCAACGAGCGATGAGAAACATAATTATAAATGAAAGGACTAATGGAAGAAAACCATGCAGAGAAATGCTCTCTGTCAACCAATAAATACCATAAAATAATACTGCGCTAGGAGTAAAAATAATTGGAAACGGAACACTCTTCCCTATATAGAGTTTGTTCTCAATAGGATGATAAAAGACGGTCTTAGTAAGATCTCCCTGGTCAGCACCGAATTCCACCAAATCACTTAAATGAAATGTTATCCTATCTTTCGAAGCTAATACCATCTTTTCAAAGTCATCATCTGTAGACTTCTTCTGGTCAAGACTTTCCTTTGTAATTGCTAGTGGTTTGAGGTGTTTTTGATAATAACTAAGTAAGGCCTTATTCTTTCGCTTGTTACCAAGAAATTTGAGTTTGACCATCTGATTAGAATCCCCAATGATTTTTCCTTCCAGAAAAATTGGGTAGCTAGCGAAACCTCGAACCGAGTACTTTTTGCCTAAACTGACGGTAATGGTTGAGGGATCTAGTCGATAACGTTTAAAATTGCGGTCTACCACTATTTCTGAGTCAATTATTTTTATTCTTCCCATTGATGCGAAAGAAAGCCATCCGACTGTCAATTGGAGAAAACAAGCAACTATTAGATTAAAAAAATTATTGACAAATTCATCACCAGTTAGTAACTGATAAAAAGCAATAACAGTACTCAATGTAAATATTATCAAAAGATACAGTGACCCTACTTCGAAGATATAAAATGTAGTTGATTTTTTCATCTATTATTTTTTCCTTTTGATAGTCTTTGTTTGTCATTTGATTAACCAGCTCACACACTTCTTATAGTATGATATAAAGCATTTATCAGATTGCGATAGTCAAACAAATAATCGTGATGAAAACAAGCGTCAAAAGTAAGGTCCAATAAGTAAATTTATAGACTTTCACGGCTCCACAAAAACGTTCGACATAAGATTCTTTGGGATTATCTGGATTGTACCAAACTGTCAGGGTTGATCCCAATGGAAAGAAATCTTTGGCGGCATATGGTACTGACGAATTGGTGTATATAACAAGTCTTTTAGCCAACAAGTCTGGATTAGAGGTGGCTTTAGAACTCTTCCAAGGAAGCGAAACTGTCGTAACACACTCATACTCCAGACTTCTTCTATAAGCCTTGTCATTGACAATATATTCCACAATCGGAGCAATAGCATCAGTATAGTATCTATAACCTACTACGCTACCTTTTACGCTCTCTGTGGAACTCGTTTTACGATTAAGTTCTTTGAGATACACATTGCGAAAAAGAATTATCAGTATGGACAAAACAATGACGCTTATGGACCAAGCCAAAAATAAAATCTGTAACTTAGACATGATTTTCCTCCTCAAAGATGATTTTTCCACGCTCGAGTTTGCGAACTGCAAGGAGCCATCGCACTGGATTATTTTGGAAAAATAAGAGGAAAGGTATACCCGCAAATATGGTAAATATAGGGATAACAATTAAAATTCCAGGGTCAAAAGCTTTCTCTGCAATAATGTTAGTTGAATACAACCAAACCCAGCCAAAATATATTGTGCTAAAAATCAACATGACTAGCATGGCAAAAATAAAGATTGGTATTTTAAGCAAAGTCGCCTTCTTATTGAAAAAATTATTCCAAAACTTATTGGTATATACAGCCTGTGAAAAAGCCTCCTTGGTAGAAAGAACGGTATAGTTAACATTGTAGTATAATCACTCCTCCATAAAAAGGATGTACAGTAAGGGTGTTACTATTGAAAGCATAATAAAGGGAGTAATCATCAGCTTTGGATAATGCATACCATGAAAAACCGGTATCAGAAACATCAGTGCTTCCAAAATTAAGAATGACCAGAAAAGTATCATGATTAAAGTACTTAGGTACTCGTTTCTTTCTCCCTTTTTCTTAATCGTTTCCGAATCCAAAGCTACAAGGCCTTCTTTTGTCCTTGTATTGTAATAATAGTTCCTACCGTCAAACTCGCCCATATAAATTATTTTCCGCATTTGATTCTCCCACATTAGCCTTTGTATTTTGCTCACTCAAATAAGCACAACTCACTCCATTTTACCATGTCTGGACTTTGCTTGCTTGTGAATGTTTAGATAGATTATAAGGCATGAAAAAAGCCACCATCTGGTGACCTTCAATTAAAAAGTATCTTTTATAAACTTCCCTTAAGTGAATTGGGACGTCAGCGATCTTCTTCGAAGCTCCATGACTCATTTTTGAGCCTAAGGTCTCAAAAATCCCATGTGGCTGAAACTAAATTGTTTCAGCCACTTTTCTCACAGCGGGAAGTTTCACTTTAAAAATACTTCACTCTTACTAATTAATCTAATTCAAATTTTTAGTTAAAACAAAGTGATAGAAAATTTATCTACTTCTCCTCACCCTAGCCAGTCTTTTTCTTTGGCAATACGGACGGCTTCTGTTCGATTTCCTGCATCGAGTTTGGTCAGGATGGCTGTCATGTAATTTCGTACGGTCCCGTTTGAGAGAAAAAGGCTTTCTGCGATTTCTTGGTTGGTTGATCCTTGAGCTACCATGGCCAAGACTTCTTGTTCACGTTGGCTGAGTGGATTATTGTCAAAGGCGACACCTTCAACTAGCTCTGGCGAGTACTCCTTTTGACCTGCTAGGACTGTATGGATGGTCGCCATGAGGTCACTGATGGAACGCTCTTTGAGTACATAGGCATCCACGTGGGCTGCGAGGGCTCGTTTAAAATAGCCTTTTCGTTTGAAGGTGGTCACTATAACGACCTTCGTTTCTCTTTGGTTGCTACGAATCCACTCAAGAACATCAAGGCCTGTTTTAACTGGCATTTCAATGTCTAAAATGGCTACATCAACTTCTTCTTTTTCCAAGAGAGCAATGGCTTCTTGGCCATCACTGGCTGCATGGACCTCTTGGACATCGTCTTCCAACATAAGAAGTTGGCAGAGGGCATCCCTCAACATTGACTGGTCTTCAGCGACTAATAATTTCATGCTTTTCCTCCCTCTTTTAAATGCACACGAATGATGGTTGGATGCGATTGAGACAGGATTTCCAAGTCTCCATCTACCAAACTGAGACGCTCCCTGATACTGTGTAGCTCTTGCCCAGTGACTTCCTTAAAGCCACAACCATCATCCTCGAACTCAAGCACTATACCATGATCACGGCTTAGACGAATCTGACAGCTTTCAGCCTGACTATGTTTAATAACATTATTGGCCAGTTCACGAAGTACCATGGACAGGGTCGACTGGCTAACGGGCGATAGGCTGTCTAAGTCAAGGCTACTATCCACAGTCAAGACAATATCAGATAGGTCAAAGAGTCGCTCGAGTTCCAGTAACTCCTCAGCTACAGTTCGGTACTTAAGCTTATTGACAATCTCACGAACCTCGTACATGGAGTCACGACTAATTTGGTTCAATTCTTCCAGATTCTTTCTAGCAGCATCATACTGCTCCTTATCCATCTGTTTCAGAGCCAACTCGGTTTTAAGACTCATCATGGCAAAGGTGTGTCCTAAGGTATCGTGCAAATCACGACCGATACGATTGCGTTCATTTTCAGCGGACAGGATATTGATGGTCCGATTCTGCTCCGCAAGGGCCTCTTCCATCTTTCTCTCCTGACGCATACGGTTTTGAAAATAGTACATTCCTAAAGAAAAAAGAGGAATAGCCAGAGACATGAGGTGGGTGCTCAAATCGTCTGTCAGTAGGAAGGATGATGACGTCAAAATCAAGAGCGTCGCTAGAAAGGATAAAAATCGATAAGAAGATATGCTATCCTCAAAGCGCCAAACGAGAAGGTTAACATTGAAAAGAACAAACCACATCAAGCCACCCTGATAGACCAGGGACATGAAAATGATATAAGCTAGAGTGTAAAACCACAGAAAGGGAATCCACTTGTTATAAGCTTTTTTCAAATATACCATAAGGAGATAAGCGATGGTATAGGCCGTTGTCAAAGCCAGGGTCCAGACTGGAAAATACCCGCCAAACACTCCTAATATCGGAAAGACAAGGAAAATCAGACTAACAAAATAAGCGAAATCATTTTTCTGGTAAGTTCTAAACATGGTCACTTTCTCTGTAAGATTTGATAAAAAGGGCTAAGCCTGTAGTTATTGTAGCATAGACCAAGATAAAAATGAGCGATTTCCATGAAAATTCCCCTTTTTTTGCAAAATTGACTACTAACTGATTGATATGATAGATGGGTGTCCACTCAGAAATGTGCTGAACCCATTTTGGAAACATGGTTACTGGCATCCAAGAGCCACCAATAATTGCAAGACCTAAAAAGACGATATTTCCGACGATAGCCATGATTTGTTGTGACTTAATTTGGGCAAGGAGCAAGCCAAAGGATAGGAAGACTAGACTTGATAAGAGTAAAAGAGCCCCTGAACCAAGCCAATGTGATAATGGCATCTCAACATCACGCACAAAAGCTCCCACACAGAAAGTCACTAGGATAGCAACCATAAAGTTCATAAGAACTCGGAAGATCTTAGAGAGGTAATAGGATTGAATACTGATTTTTGAATGTTCGATGTAGGTTAGCCAGTGCTCAGTTTGATCCTCTCTAAGCATGTAGGGGAAGGTAAAGAAACCAAAGCTGGACATAGAAAATCCAGTCATGGTCAACATATAGGACAAGATAAAAGCTTTTTGTGACGCTGGGTCAGGACTCATTTCCATACCTGAATACAAGAGGAAGAATCCGACGGGCATTCCTATGGACATGATGAAGACTGGCCAACTGCGCCATGTTTTTATCCATTCGATTTTAAGTAGTGCTTTCATGACTTGTCCTCCCTTGTGCTATCAAATAGGCTATCTAAAAGTGTCTTGTTTTGAATTTCAATGTCAGAAATGCGACAGCCTTGAGCTTGTAAACTACTCCATACACTTTCAATATCTTTAGTCATAAAGGTTACAACATCACGTTTTTCAGTCACATCATAAATGGCTGCCAGTTTGTCAAGACTTGGCGCAAAGCGACTTGGTAAGGTGACTTGCTTTTCCTTTTCCTCGCTACGCATAGCATGTGGCGTAGTATCCCTAATGAGTTTTCCCTGATGAAGAACCAAAATGCGGTCAGCTGTGTGCTCGACTTCTTCGATATAGTGGGACGAATAAAGAATAGTCACACCTGACTTTTTCAGATCATTTATGATTTCCCAAAAGCGTTGGCGTGTCGTAGTGTCCATCCCTGCTGTCGGTTCATCTAAAAAGAGAATGTCAGGCTTGCCAATAAGACAGAGGACAAAGGCAAGAAGACGTTTTTGTCCCCCTGAGAGTTTGTCTGCGAACTGCTGATACTGGTCGTCTTTGAATTGTAAGAGTGCTTGTATCTCTTCTTTAGATAAGCCATTTTCAGAAATATCTTGGAAAAAAGCAATCAGTTCCTTAACTTTTAATTGTGAGGGAATGGTATTTTCTTGAAGGAGAACAGCAATTTGATCTTGTGCTTTACCCTTTTTGCCCTTGATTAAGACTTGACCGCTACTAGCTTTTTTGTCACCAAGAATGCAGGACATTAAGGTCGTTTTACCAGCACCATTTGGCCCAATTAAGGCAAGACAGTCTCCTTGGCCCACCTCAAAGCTAATATGGTCTAAAATTGTTTTTCCTTTGATTTTTTTAACAAGATTTGTGACTTGAAGGATTGCTTCACTCATGTGTGTGATTTCCTTTCTTTTGGTAGAAGGCTAGAAAAACATAACAAGCTGCAACAGATACTCCCATAACACTATAGAGAATATCACTGCTGCCATGAAGTAGGACATAAGCAAAGAGGATGGTCCAAATTGCTGCTAGAAGCATGATGCTTAGTATTTTCAATAATTTCATACTGGGCCTCCTAGTTTTTCAATTCTTTAATGACAAGGTCGATAAAACTTTTAGCCATAGTGATGAGAATGTAGGCTGAGATAGACAAGCCAATAAGCATTCCCAGATGTGAGAAGATAGCTTCAAAATTGCCTTTTTCAAAGATGTCAGTAAACATGCTAAGTCCAGCAAAGACAGTTCCGATGACAGCGTAGATAAGGTAAGATGTTTTGATTTTCATGAGATGACCTCTTTCGTTTTTTATTATTTCTAAGTTATGACTAAAGTATATCTTTTTGGTCATTCTCTTTTTAGCACCAGATGTCATGACATGATATGACATTTGTCATGTGACGTAAAAAAAAAGCCAACCCAAGGTCAGCTTCAAGAAGTAAATAAACTATTTCAAATGAACCATGAATTAAGAAGGCCTGCATATAATGACATCACATTCTTTTTGAGAACAAAGTGAGTTTAACTGAGACTTTCCGCTATGATTCCCCCCTAAGAACTTAAACTTCAGAGGTTCAGAAATATCGAGACCTTATACTCTAAGCTTAGGTATGGAACTTCCTTGACGTTCGCTGACGCCCATCATCACCTAAGGACAGTCTCGAAAAAGATTCTTTATTAAAAAATAAAAGCCAACCCAAGGTCAGCTTTTCATTTATCTTAATGACTATTTTTTGAATGGTTCTTCCACCATGATGAAAGGATAGAACCTGAGATATTGTGCCAAATACTGAAGATAGTTGATGGGATGGCAGCTTGTGGCACGAAATATTTCATGGCAAGAGTTGCTCCAAGACTTGAGTCTTGCATCCCCACTTCGAAAGAAATGGCTTTTTGTTGTGGTTCTTCCAAACCAAGGATTTTTGAAAATCCAAAACCAAGGGCATAACCACAAAGGTTATGGAGCATAACGACTGGAATGACAAGGGCTGTCGCTGCTGTAAAAATATTAGCATGGTTGGCAGAAACCACTGCTCCAACGATCAATAGGATGGCAGCTTGAGAAATCAAAGGCATAATTTTGATGATGGCATCAATTTTTTTACCAAAGATTGAGTGAACGAGTACACCCAAGATAATAGGGACAACCACGATACGCAAGGTACTAAGGAAGAGGCTTTGGGCAGGGACACTCACGTACTGACCAGCCAAGAATGACAAGAGGGTTGGAATCATGAGTGGTGCCAAGAGAGTTGAGAGGGTTTCAATAGAGACATCCAAGGCAACATCCCCACCTGAAAGGAAGGCCATGACACTAGATGAAGTCCCACTTGGACAAGAGCCAACAAGTATAACCCCTGCTGCTGTCGCACCCTTAAGATGGAAAATCATACAAAGCAACCAAGCCAAACCAGGCATGATGACATAGTGGGCAACAGTCCCAAGGACAACTGGAATTGGACGCTTAGCAATACGTTTAAAATCTTCAGTAGTTAAGGTAAGTCCCATACCAAAGAGAATCAAACCAAGTAGATAAGCCGTATTGGGAATGACCCAACTACTAGTTGCGGGAAGTGCATAGTTAAAGGCAGCCCAGAGGATAACAGCTACAGTAAACCATTTGCTGAGCCATCTACTAAAAGATACAAGTGACTCCATAATGAAACCTTCTTTCTATTTTCACAGAATAGTATGGCACTTTCATTTTGAATTTCAAGGTAAATTTCGAATTTTCTGAAATTAATTTCAAAAAATAAACCCTCACACTTAAGATGTGAGGATTTTGTGATTTCGATAAACGTTAAGCCTTGTCTTGCGACTTTTCTTCAAACTGTTGAGCCCGTTCTTCGCCCCACCATAGTGGCAATAATTCGCCCAAAGTAATGGTTTGACGTGTGTCGTAGTCAACCATAAACTCCAAGTTACGATTGTCAGGATGGAGTTCCATTAGAAATTCTCGACAAGCCCCACAAGGCATGCCAGATGGTCCACCATGAGGTGGCTGGTCACGAAAGGCGATAATACGCTTGACCTTAGTTTGACCAGTTTCTTGATACATATTGAAAAGGGCAGCTCTTTCGGCACATAGATGGAAAACACCACACGTTCCTTCCATACAAAAGCCCGTGAAAATTTGCCCATCTTCAGCCTCAACGGCAGCCACAACGTGTCTAGCATAGACAAAGTCTGAGACTTCCTGTGGCTGATACAAGGCTTGAGCCTGTTCATACATTTTTTGCCAAATATCCATTTTTTTCCTTTAAACACGATCACTTTCTCTGCTTATAGTTTTCTTCAACCATGCGACTAGGTCTAGACTGGCTAATAGTGTCATAGAACATGTCAAGTTGAGTTTTTAAGAGTATCATCGTTTTATAAGTCTACAAACTCATTCAAATCTATTATTTCATCAAATTGTTGGATAATTCTATCGGTGTCTACATGTGTGATGTAAATAATTAATTTACTCGTTTGTAAAAGTCGATTCTCTATTTTTGATAACGTTTCAAGGTCAATACCAGAAGAAAATTCGTCTAAAAATAAGATATCCGTCTTCATCAATAAGGCTCTTGCCAAAGCAACTCTCTTGGCTTCTCCACCTGAAAGTTTTATAGTATCATTTGAAAGCATTAACTCTAAAGACTCTCTATTAGCCCACTTAGATAATTCTACAAATTTCAATGTCTCAAACAGTTCCTCTTCTGAAACATCCTCAGAAAATAGAGTAAGATTATCACGAAGTTTTGCATTGAACATATGAGGGTGTTGGGGTACATAAGCTACATTATCGAAGATACTACTCTCTTTGATACTTTTAACATCAATACCATTAATTTTAACTGTTCCTGTGTAATCGTTATACTCTCGTAGGATTGCTTTTAATAGTGTGGTTTTACCAGTTCCACTCTTCCCTTTTAATAGGTACTTCTTATGCTTATAAAACTGCCCATTAAAAGGGATAGCTTCCGAATTATTTTTAAAACGAAAATTATCAAATGATATAACTTCAATATGTTCCAGAGTATTAAGATTTTCCTCTATAATTTGAAATTCAGTAGAAAGAGTCTCTATAGTTTTCTTACCACTAATAAATTTAGCTAACAAATCAGAAGAAGCATATATTGGGTAAGAAATCCTGACTAATAATTGTGAGAATGCTATTAAACTCCCTAATGTCAGTTGACTATTTATGATTAATAGTCCCCCAATAATCCAACTACCGAAATAAAGAACATTTGAAAACAGCTGATTTAAACTGACAACAACATATTGAGATCTTTCAACATTTGTTTGGCGTTTAAGTAACTTTAAAGTTTGAATATCAAAGACTCTATTAATGTCAAAACTCTTGTTGGCAATTTTCCAATCAGGTATACCTTCGATAAGATCTTGAATAGCTGATACTGAAGTATTAGTAGTGTCAATTAACTCTTCTTGTTTCTTTTCTAAAGGAGTTTTAAAGAGTATAGCTACAAAAAGATTTGGTAAACTTAAAATCAGAGTTAAAGCTGCTAATAAAGGATTAAGATAGAGAGAAACAATTATAGCAATAATTAATTGGCAGATTAAGTAGCCACCCCAGTATATGGAATAAAAATAATTAAATTCAATTTGATCTATTTGAGTAGTTAATGAGGCTAGAAGTTTGTCATTTTTATTTCCTGTGAGTAACTCTAAAGGTGTTTTCTGAATACCTTGGAAAATAACATTCCTATAAGCATATGCAGATTTCTTACTAATGATTGCTGTCAGTGATTGTTGAAAATAGTAGATAAGTGTTTGAATCAACAAGAACACAACTACAAAAATAGATATGACAACATAGCGCCCCACTCCAAGTTTGATAGAGTCAATGATTAGTTGCATCAAATAGGCTTCACTTACCATTGCAATAGACAATAAGATAGTAAGTACTGAATATACTTGGATATCTTTTTTAACAACTTGATAAACAGATTTCATTAATCTCTCCTTTTAACATGTCAGAAAAATCAAATATTTCAATAAATAATAACATATAATTTTTTAGAAGTTTATTATTCAAAAATGACGCTAAGTATAAAGCAATACTTCATTAAATGAACAAAAACATGATAACTTTATACGAATTATCATGTTTCCTTTTTAATTCTTTATCAATGTCCTACATCTGAATATGAAATATAATAACGTTGCCCATCTTTGACAAAGCTATACCAATTTCCATCAGGTAAAATTTCATATTTATCCCAATCAACATCTCCGGCAGGAAGTGTAGAAACTGCTCCGCTATCTTTATCTGGTGCAGCATATACAGGTGTTTCCTCATCAAGTATCAATGTTCCAGAAGTAGCTGTCCAAGCACCTCGACCACCTTCAACTCCTCCAACTTGAGAAGCTGATGTTGTAGTTTCTCCTGTTTGTGCAGCATCTGATGCTCCCGCTGCTTGAGCTTGTTCTTGAGAAGAAGCTTGTCCATTATCCTCTTCAGTTGAAGCTACTGACGACGAGGTTTGACTTGACTTATTATTCTTCTTAACGACCTTACTTGAGCTTGAAGATGACTTCTTAACCGTTTTGACTGGACTGCTACTTGTGCTAACACGAGCTGATTCATGGCTGTTAAATTTAGTCACCAAAAAGACAGCAAGGATAACTACGATAAGAGCTAATACTAAACCAATAATTTTACTTGTAATTTTCATGATTAATATTCCTTTTATTTGTTTTTCGTTACAAATATAACATCTTTATTTCTATTTTACAATACGATTTCATAAAATAATACAGAAATATGTTCCTGCCATCTTCTAAAATTGGATAGCCTTTAAAACTTAGTTAATCGCAATATAACGACGTGCACCTGAATATGATAAGAAAGAAATCCAATAATGGCCATCTGCCTGAATAAGGCTATCATAATCTTAAGTAGCCCTTTTTTT
>NZ_KV810649.1:102301-117484 GCF_001812855.1 Streptococcus sp. HMSC072D03 | reverse complement strand
TTTTTTTATGATATCATATCTCAAAAGAGCCTGTTCAAAAGCCAAATCTCTATCACTTTTAGAATTAAAACGCATCTCGAATATCCCCTTTAAAAAGAGGCTGGGACAAAAGTCCTAGCCTCTCAATTGTCTTTGGTTTGTCGAGCAAGACGCAGTGGTTGAGTGGGCTCTACACGCTGATTTCATCAGCTTTTACAGCCCTACTCAACTGTCCCACTCTCATGTTCTATAATGGATAAACCTTGCGAAATTCTTCTAAAACAACCTTGCTGTTAGGTGTAAAAGTCATTCCTGCCTCTCTCAGCCACTCGGCGAAACAGTCCTCATGAACCTGACGCCAATAGGCCAGAGATTTGTCTCCTTCCCCTTCCTTAAAGGCATGGTCAGCTGACACTTGATGAAAAGGCTGAACAGAAACCTTTGTTATTTCGACAATGCAGACAGCCTGATCTTGGCTATCTAAAATGATATCAAATGTCCCTTCTTGTGGAAGGGCTTCACCCGCTAGAGCGTAAAGATCGTAAGCTGAAGCAGTTGCCGTCTTTTCACCTTTTAAAACCAAGTCTGCCAAGAGATCAGCTTCCACTCCAAAAGACCAGGCATCTATCTCATCTCCGATAGAGGGGTTAATTTTCTTGTATTGATTCCACATTTCTTGCGGTGTCATTTCTTCTCCTGTTTTTCTTTTACCTTCCAATTCATGTGAGAGGTCTTGTCCAATTCTGGAAATCCTCCTAACTCTGCCTTCACCTTCAATACTAAAGGCGAAGCATTTTCTTCTGTAATCTGCTCGATAGGAAGCCAGATTGCATTTGCTGAATCATTGCTTCCACCAAGAACCTCTTTAGGAAGGGATTGTTGAGAGCGTTCGAAATCGAGTACGATATCATAAAAGGCCATGAGATGGTGTACTGCGAAGTCTTGTCCTTCTTCCTGAACCATCACATCATAGATTCTAGGGTTTGAATAATCGCTAAGAGCATATCCTGTCTCTTCCAGAACTTCTCTCTTGAGGGTCTCTGTCAACCCCTCACCTAGTTCTTGGCTACCACCCGGTAGATCAAAACGATGTTGATAAGGTCCTCTCGTTTTCTCAATGCAGAGTAATTTCCCATTTTCAAAGCAAATGCCATAGACACCAAAGTGATTTTTGATTTCCATCAAATCCTCCTACTTTAATTCAAAGCTCAGTCGATAGTAAAAAATGAGTATAGCCATTCTTTTTGAAGACTATCATTTTACAATACTACTTCAAAACTATCTTCAGAAACTTTTACTGCTTCTATAATTTCATCTTCTGAAATTTTTCTTCTTTTCGAAATGACTATTTCATAATATCATATAAGTATGGTACTATACTTTCCCCGTCTAAATCATCTAAATTTTTTATCCACTTATACTCCACATGTTCTTCTGGATCTAATTTAATATTGATATTTTCATTTTGAAGTAAGTTGGCACTATAGACAAGTCTTGTAAATATCTTATTATTATCTATATTACTATCTTCATGAATAATGTTTTCTAATGAAATAACTAGGCCAACTTCCTCTTGACACTCTCTGATTGCAGCTTGTCTAGGAAGCTCCCCATCTTCTACACTCCCACCTGGAATATCCCAATAAGAGGGATAATAATTTTTTTCTCCTCGTTTAATATCACTACGTTTTATTACAAGATATTTATTTTTAAACATTATCAAACTATGTGCTATTAATTTATTTTCCATTAATTTTCTTTCCTTTCTCTTGTTCTGTAATTGATACTTCTTAATAATCGTTTTCATGTAATTGAACAATAGTTTTCTTGAACTCTTTGGTATATTTTTGGCTCATTTGGACATCTCCTTTGGTTAGATACTATTCCACCAAAACGTGTCCATAAAATCATACTAACATCAGACCGTAGTCTCCCTTATGACTAGAACGAGGATGCTCGATGATCACTTTTTCAGTAGAACTTGATCAATCTCTTTCATACACTACTCCTTCAACCTATCCTTACTATGTAACACTTGATTCACCTTGGTATTCCAAGCCTGTAACCCTTCTCCCTCATAGTCTAGGTAAATCACTCTATCTTGTAATTGACTAGGAATCAAACCTTCAAAACAAGCCTTATCTTTCGAAGGAATAATACACAAATAAAGAAAGGTATCCAAATCTAAACTATCTCTTACCTTCGCAACATGATAGCCATCAAAGATATAACCTGGTGCTTGAATTAATTCTTCATACAGGAAATGAAAACTAACGCCAGGAATGAACTTTTCTTGCAATTCCTCCTCAGAAGGTGCTCGTCCTAATAAACGCTCCATAGCGAGTCGGTAACCCGAAGTCGTATTAGACCATCCAAACATGATATAGTCAAAATAGTCTGCTGGATCAGAAGCTGCATTACGACTATCTGTAACTAGCTCAGCCCCACTTTTACCAAATACTTTAACCGCTGACATGAGTTTGCCTGTCTGAAAAATAGCCTGAGCCACCTCAACTATACAAGTATGACTACAATAATCTGAAGTAACCAACTTCCTCTGAATATCATAGGTAGAAGCTACAAGCTGATGACTTGGTCTGTATGGAGGAAAATAGGTATGCTCTTGCAAGTAATCATGAATTTGTATAGTTAATTCATGATTCTCACATTCCACAATGGTCTGACGATGATGGTCCTGTTCATAAGCAATAAACTTTGCTAGCTTCTCCAATTCCCATTCTTGAATCTTAGGATAGTTTTCAAGAGCAAATTGATACGTCCCATCCCACTGAAGACTATAATCTGCATTACAAACTTTTACAATCATGGTCCTTCTCCTCAAATTCTCTTACTTTTATTGTACACCTCACTACCCAATTAAAAAAGGAGAAGAATATGCTGTCTTCTCCTTTTTTATAATGATCAGCCTTTTAAGAATGATAAGTTATGAATCATAATTCTTCCTTACGCTTGAAATTCTGTCAATATTTTGGACACATTTTTAAGAAGTTTATTTTCTTGATCTCGTTGGCTTGGTTGGTGACTTTTAAAGGCGTAGTAGCTAGACCGTGAAACTTGGAATAAGCGACACATCACCTTGATAGAAAACTGATGACTAGCACAAAGATGGAAAACACCACAAGTCCCTTCCATACAAAAGCCTGTGAAAATTTGCCCATCTTCCGCTTCAACGGCAGCCACGACGTGTCTTGCATAGACAAAGTCTGAGACTTCCTGTGGCTGATACAAGGCTTGAGCCTTTTCATACATTTTCTGCCAAATATCCATTATTTCTCCCTTAACCGTGATCACTTTCCCTTTGAGACTTGATAAAGAGTGCAAGCCCTGTTGCTACTGCAGTATAAGCTACAATAAACAGGAGTGATTTCCATGAAAATTTCCCATTGATAGCAAAATTAACGACCAATTCATTGACATGATAGACAGGTGTCCACTCAGAGATGCTCTGAACCCACTTAGGGAACATGGAAATAGGAACCCATGAACCACTCACTATAGGCAAGACAAGGTAAATAATATTTGCCACAAGAGACATGAATTGTTGAGATTTAATCTGAGCGATAAGTAAACCAAAAGCTAGAAAGAGCAGACCAGACAAAAGTAAGAGAGCACCTGACCCTACCCATCTAAAGAATGGCATCTCTACATCTCGGAAAAAGCCACCTACACAAAAGGTCACAATGATGGCAACCATAAAGTTTAGAAGCACACGAAAGATTTTAGAAAGATAATAAGCTGCAATACTAACCTTTGAGTGCTCGATATAGGTCAACCAGTGTTCAATTCGGTCCTCTTGCAACATATAGGGAAAGGTAAACAAACCAAAACTAGACATAGAGAAGCCAGTCATGGTCAGCATATAAGACAGCAAGAACTCTTTTTGAGCTTCTGGAGTAGGTGCTGAGAAGATACTAGAAAAAAGGAGGAAAAATCCGACAGGTATCCCGATTCCCATGATAAAGACTGGCCAACTTCGCCACGTTTTAATCCATTCAATTTTTAGTAATGCTTTCATGCCTTGTCCTCCCTTGTTGAATCAAATAGGCTATCCAAGAGTGTTTTATTTTGAATTTCAATATCAGAAATTCCACAGCCCGAATTTTCAAGACTTTGCCATACCTTTTCGATATCTTTGGTCATGAAGCTAACGACATCCCTCTTTTCAGTGATTTCATAGATATCTGGCAGGCCATGAACAATGCTAACAAAACGACTTGGAAGAGTAACCTGTTTCTCCTTCTCTTCGTGTCGCATAGCGTATGGCGTGGTATCTCTGATGAGTTTTCCCTGATGGAGAACTAAGATGCGGTCAGCTGTATGCTCTACTTCTTCAATATAGTGGGAAGAATAGAGGATGGTTGTCCCAGCTTTTTTCAAGTCATTGACAATCTCCCAGAAACGCTGACGAGTGGAGGTATCCATACCCGCTGTCGGCTCATCCAAAAAGAGAATTTTAGGTTTATCAATCAAACAAAGGACAAAAGCCAGAAGACGTCTTTGTCCACCAGAGAGTTTATCCGCAAACTGCTGGTACTGGTCTTCCTTGAATTGTAAGAGGTCTTGCACCTCTTGATTGGTCAAGGGATTATCAGAAATAGATTGGAAGAAGGCAATTAGCTCTTCCACTTTCAAACTATTTGGAATGGTATTTTCCTGAAGTAGAACCGCAATTTTATTTTTGGCCTTACCTGCTTTACCATCAATGAGGACCTGACCACTGCTCGGTTTTTTATCACCAAGAATACAGGACATCAAGACAGTCTTACCCGCACCATTTGGTCCAATCAAGGCGACACAATCGCCCTTGTTTATTTCAAAACTAATATCCTCTAAAATGGTCTTTCCCTTGATGCGTTTTCCAAGGGATGTGACTTGAATAACCGTTTCACTCATACCTGTGATTTCCTTTCTTTTGTATAGGAGCCATGCTAATTGACGATAGAGCTGATATCATCGGACTTCCCTTAATACTCCACTTCCAACTCAGTGCAGAAGAGACTTCCGGTCAGATGAAGCCTTGTTTCAACTTGCTCGAAATCAGATTCAAATCGATCCACATTCACAGATGATAGAGGATGTGAAATTCCAGTGCTATCCATGACACAGCCGTGAGGAAGTCGGATATGAACTTCACCAAACTTAGCATCAAGATGAACAGCTACCTGATCTGACGCAAACTTGGCCTGACTCAAATCCAACCAAAGCTCACCAAAAGCTAGATTCATATCAACTGTTTCGATTTCTTGAGAATAGATGCGATACCTATCCTCAGCCATATAGGTCTTAACAGAAATATGAGGTCCCTCTTGGTCGTTCTTATTAACCTTATAGTCTTTAGTAAGGCCTTTCTTTTCACTACGGCCATAAAAAAGCTCTAAGGCCAAACCAATGAGAAAGATACCGCTAAAGAGATTCCACTGTGCAAAATCGAGGTTTAACAAGTCATGAATATAGGGTGATAAGAAGGCCAAACCAAGAAAAATGAGGAGAGGCCGCTTATTCAAGATACCAAAACAAAAGAAGGCCACGAAGAAAACCAGATTATAATTGACCATAATCCAAAAATCTGGAATAAAGGCACTGGCGATAAAACAAGCTGCTAGCAAAAGCAACAAGAAGGCCCGAGCATTAAACCGTTTCATAAGGAAACTCCTTTCTAAAAAAAATGATTGCAATTTTCCAATTATTTTCACTATCAGTATAGCACTATTTGTAAACGTATTCAATGTTATCTAAGAAGGATTTTCAAGAAAAAAAGAGCTTTCGCCCTTTCATCATTTTCAATGTTTGACAGTTACCTGTCCAAAGGATACTGAGCCTGTTAGAGAAACTGTAGTGCTAGACAAGTCTCGCTCTCCCAGACTATCGTAGCCTTTCACTCCTGCTAGGCTTGTATGAAGCCCATGTGTATCCACTTGCCAATCCTTAGGCACTCGAATGACAACATGAGAAAAATTGGCCTGAACCACAATCTGAGGTCGGTCCGTCATAAACTGAGCCTGACGCAAATCTAAAGTCAAACGTCCAAAATCGGCATTGGCATAGACAGTTTCGAGATTTTGTGAAGTCACCACCTGAACAGACTCTGAAAATAAGGTCTTAGCAAAAATCTCTCGCTCATGTTCTTTAGACACCTTGTAAGAAAAGTTCTTCTTATAACTTGGCTTGCTCAAACGGTCTACCGCAATTCCCAAGATAAGAATCCCTACAAACAGGGTCCATTCTGAATAGTCCAATCTAAAGAGGTCATGGATATAGGTCGACAGAAAAGCCATTCCCAAGAAAAAGAGAAATTTCCCCTTAGATTGCCAACTCAAAAGCACAAAAAGCAAGGCCAAAATCAACTTATAATTGAAGGCCAAATAAAGATCTGGAATAAAAGCTGTTGCGATAAAATAGGCAGCAATAATAAGTAGGGTGATAACACCTGCATTAAAGCGTCTCATAACAGTTCCTTTCTAAATCCTATCCTTGAGTTTTTCCACAAAAAGGTAGGCGGCTGGACAGAAAAGCGTATTTTTAATAGTCAGATGATTGATCTGATAGATTTTCTTACGATCCGTGTGAGGAAAGGCTGCACAAGCCTTAGGACGGACATCATAGATATCACAGAGATTATCAGGCCCTAAGAATGGACAAGGCATAGACTTGAAGACCTTGTCACCATCCTCATCTACCTGCAGGTACATCTCCTCGAAAGCAGGTAACTTCATGCGAAAATGCTTGGCAATACGAGTAATGTCCTGCTCTGTAAAGTCTGGCCCTAACGTCTTACAACAATTAGCACACTGGGTACAATCAATTTCTTGAAAGACTTCATTGTGTACCTGCTGAACAATCTTATCTAAATTTTTAGGAGCCTTCTTCTTGAGTTGTGCTAGAAACTTGCGGTGCTCCCCCTGCTTTTGACGTGCCAACTCCTCGTAACGTTTGACATCAATAGTCTGTGACATGTGTTTTCTCCGATGATTTATAATTCTTTCATCTATTATAGCATAAAAGAAATAGAGCCTAGTTTAAACTAGACTCTATGTTAGTTACATCGATACGATTCTACGATAAGAACGCGACGTAAGGGCAAAAACCAAGACATAGGCTAGGAAGAATACCCCACAAACAATGATAGTGACCACTAACATAAGACTTGGGTTGAAAACCCCAATAATACGCACAATCAAACTGAGCATATGATAGGCAAAGGCCAAGTGAATAAAGGCAAAAATCAAAGGGAGGAAGAAGACGGTAAGTACTTGCTTACGAATAGTTTGCTTGACTTGAAGGTCGTCCAACCCAATCTTTTGAAGAATAACAAAACGCTCACGATCCTCATAACCTTCAGAAATCTGTTTATAGTAAATCACAAGAACTGTGCCCAGCATGAAGATGATGGATAAAAAGATACCAATAAATAAGGTTCCACCAACAAAGCCATTTAGCATCCCTTCTGTATCATATTGGCTATTAGCAGTGAGGTAAGACTGAGAGACGCCAGTATTTTGTCCAGCTAACTGTTGTGTTTCTTTATCTGTCATTTGGTCTAGCAAATCTGAATTTTTCTTGGCATCATGTGTAGGGTTCTTGACGTTAACACCAACATAGGTAGCTTGCGTTATTGATGTCCCTTTCATTGATGACTCAAAAATCTTGATATCTGGTACAACTAAGTAGCTATAATCTGACACAATAATCTTATAGATATTTGGTATTTTTTTATTGATAAAGTCACCAAGTTGCCTATGAATCTGGTAGTTCTTACCATCTATGGACAGACTCTTTTGCGTCTTCAATGTTTTATTCTTAGTGTATAAGGCAATTTGATTAGAACTGAGATTGAGTTCTTTCCCTGTCAATTGCTTAAAGGTTTCTTGAGAAAAGACCAGAACAATTGATTTTGGAACAACTTTTCTTTCATTTTTAGTAAAAACGGTTAACTTATTAGTTTCTTGATTTTTTATACCAAATAAAAGATAAGAGACAGCTACTTTTTCATTTGCTTGCTCACCTGTTTTGATTAAGAAATCATCCATAAGCTTTTTAGTGCTTGTAAGGTCAACTTTATTGCCCGCAACTGAATAATCATGTGGAGTAGCACTCGCTAGATAGTCTTTTTTACCAGCATAGATACTTGCAGCGCCTACAAGCGTCACCAAAACCATGCTTGAGAGGATAGCAATAGTCGCCAGACCAACTGCATTTTTTTTCATCCGAAAGACAAGGTTGGAAATGGAAATCATATTATTAGGCTTGTAATAGTAGTTTTTCTTCTTTTTCAAGAGTTGCAGAACTACTGTAGTCCCGGCATTAAAGAGAAGATAAGTTCCTAGAATAACTAGTAAAACAGCCAAGAAAAAACTCATAATAGCCGTTACTGGATCCTTAACAGAGAGAGCAAGATAGTAACCATACCCCATAGACCCAAGCCCCAAAAAGGTTTGAATAACTAGGAAACGTCCCTTTTTTTCACCCTTAAGGCCATCTTTAGTTAATTGTAAAGGATTAAGCCGTAGCAATCGGAAACCATTTACCAAAACCAATAAACTAAAAATACAAGCAAAGATGACAAGAACAATAGGAATTGTCATTACTTGAAAGGTCGAAACTAAACCAGTACTTTCACCGATAAGCCTTTGAAGAAAAGCATAAATGAGTTTATCAAATAGTGCTCCCACACCTATACCTAGAAGCAGAGTCACAAAACTCATAATCACCGTTTCTTTTAGAATCATACTAAAGAGGTGACGCTTCTCTAAGCCTAACATACTATAGAGGCCAAGCTCCTTTGAACGATTTTTCATAACAAAGCTATTGGCATAAAGAACAATAATTCCAGAAGAGAGGGCGACAATCACAAGTCCCATCCCCAAAACCATCTTGATAGGATCTGACCCAGTTAAGTCATCCAGATGCGGATTAAGCGTTAAAGATGTAAAAATATAGGTAATGGCAATAGCCAAAATAGTTGCTAAAGCATATGGATAATAAAGCTTACGATTTTTTATGAGATTGGACAAAGCCAGTCTATTGGTCAGAAGAAACATATTAGTTCACCTCACTTGCCATTGCAGTTAGTGTATCGGAAATTTCCTGGAACATTTGATGTTCAGACTTATCTCCTTTGAAGATTTGATTATATAGAATACCATCCTTAATAAAGAGAACACGCTGTGCACGACTGGCAGCCGCTGTCGAGTGAGTTACCATAAGAATGGTCTGACCACTGGCATTGATTGCATCAAAGACATCCAAGAGAGCTGCTGAAGATTTGGAATCCAGGGCACCTGTTGGCTCATCTGCTAAGAGTATTTCTGGTTTAGTGATGATTGCACGCGCAACCGCAACCCTTTGCTTTTGTCCACCTGAAATTTCATAAGGGTACTTCTCTAGCAAGGGATGAATCCCCAATTGACGACTGATAGCTTCTACTTGTGTCATCATTTGCTTAAGTGGGCGTCGAGAAAGGACCAAAGGTAGTAAGATATTATCTTTAACAGATAGGGTATCCAAAAGGTTGAAATCTTGGAAAACAAACCCTAATTTTTCACGACGAAAACTGGAAGCATCCTTATTTTTAATGGTTGCTGTGTCCATACCATTAAGATAGACACGCCCTGCTGTTGGTTTATCAAGCATGGCAAGGATGTTGAGCAAGGTTGATTTTCCTGAGCCAGACTCACCCATGATTGCAACATAGTCACCCTTTTCAACTGTGAAATGGATATCTTTAAGGGCTTCAACCTGATTTCCTTTGAAACGTGTTTTATAGATTTTTTTAACATGTTGAACATCTAGTAACGCCATAATAAGCTCCTTTATTTAATAAATTTGGAAGAGATTTTTGGAACCTCTTACTTAACTTCTGATACCATTTTATAGAAAAAGCAAGGTCTCAACCATAACCCTTGCTTTCATTTGTGGTCATATTTCTTACACTTTTGTAAGTTATTAATCAATCGCCAACTTCTGCTTTTGAAAATGAATGGAGACTGTGGTTCCTTGGCCAACTTGTGAGCTAATACTAATATCATGTCCAAGCTGATCAGCAATTTTCTTAGAAAGATAGAGACCTAGCCCAGAGGACTGCTGAGTCAGTCGACCATTGTAACCTGAAAAGCCACGCTCAAAAACCCGTAGAATATCACTATTTTTAATACCAATCCCAGAATCTTTAAGATGAAGCCAGTTATCTTTGAAGTAAATTTCAATACCACCGCTTTTTGTGTACTTCAAACTATTTGACAAGACCTGCTCTATGATAACCAAGAGCCATTTTTCATCTGAAACGACCTTAACATCTAAGTCATGTAGATTAATAGTCAATCCTTTTTGAATAAAGAAAAGACTATGTTTTCTAACAACTTCTTTAACCAAGGGTTCTAATGTAACCTGCCTCAACTGCAAATCATCATGAAAATTCTCTAAACGTAAATACTGCAAAACCAAATTGGTATAAGAATCAATCTTGAATACCTCTTGCTCCAAGAGAGCCCTCGTTTTACTATCCGTAACATCCTGAAGCAATAATTGACTGGCTGCTATTGGCGTCTTGATTTGATGCACCCAAAGGGTATAGTAGTCCATCAAATCTGTATAGCGCTTGCGCTCCTCCTCAGTCTGAGACATCTGGCCCTCCCTAGCACTTTCCAAAGCTTGGGCCAGGTAAAATTCTAAAGGACTTGATGGTGTTATTTCCTCATAGAGATAGGCTAAGTTATAAGAGTGATAGGACCTAACCAAGTCCCAAATAACCATGATGATAGTCACAAAGGTCATTATGGTCAAAGCATAATAAAGAATATCTGCCGCCTCTTCAAATAAAAAGGCAAACAAGACCAATATGATTCCATTAAAGACAAACAAAAGATAGAAAGTCAGACGAGACCTAATATGGTATTTGATAAATTGACACTTACCCATCATGACGCAACCCGTAGCCAACACCTTTCTTGGTTTCAATAAAATCCTTCAAACCCACTGCCTCTAACTTCTTACGTAAACGAGCTACATTAACTGACAGGGTATTGTCATCAATAAAGAAGTCACTATTCCAAAGCTCCTTCATCAGGTCTTCCCGACTAACGATATTACCAGCATGATCAAAGAGAACTTGTAAAATCTGAAACTCATTCTTTGTCAAAGAAACGACCTCTCCCTGATAAACCAAATCCATGGCCTTAAGGTTCAGAATCACACCCATATATTCCAAGAGACTCTGATCCTTACCAAACTCATATGAACGACGCAAAAGCCCTTGAATTTTTGCTAGGAGAACATTTTGGTCAAAAGGTTTAGTCACAAAGTCGTCCCCGCCCATATTGATTGCCATAACAATATCCATGGCCTGATCTCTCGAAGACAAGAACATAATAGGCACCTTGGAGACCTTACGAATTTCCTGACACCAATGATAACCGTTGAATAGAGGTAAACCAATATCCATAAGAACCAAGTGGGGTTCTACTTTTACAAAAATAGATAATACTTCCATGAAATCTTCAACAAGAACAACTTCGTAACCCCACTGTTCTAGTATTTTTTTGACTTGTTGACGGATAACCTCGTCGTCCTCCACTAATAAAATCTTATGCATAACTCTACCTCTTTCATTTCCCACTATTATAACAGAAATGCTATAAGAAACGACCATTATCAGCAAATCTTACAATAATGTTAGATTGAATTTTCCAACTTTTAAAATAGTGCGTTTTCATAGGAAAAATCCTTTGAGTCTTCAAAGAAAATATAGTATTATAATAGAGTTGATGTTGGTTTATCATCAACCAACGACAGCTTCATCGAACAATGAGAACATTACTTATTTATGTCACGAATCGGCGTGACGTTTCTACAAGGTGCCGTAACACCTAACAATGAGTAAGTCAGAAAGTCATAAAAAGATTTTACCGTCTTTTTATGATTTTAAAGGCTTGCTTTGCAAGCCTTTTTCTGTTATTCGATGGTTTTGATCTTTGTCAGAGTCTTAATAGAATCTGGGAAAATCAAAATACACTTTAGTTATATTTTTTATAGGAGGTAATATGAAATTACTGGAAGACCGCATTCTCAAAGATGGGAATGTCCTTGGGGAGAACATCCTCAAAGTTGACTCTTTCCTCACTCACCAAGTGGACTTTGACCTCATGCGTGAGATTGGAAAGGTCTTTGCTGCAAAGTTCAAGGATGCAGGCATCACCAAGGTGGTGACTATCGAGGCATCTGGTATTGCTCCAGCCCTCTACGCTGCTGAGGCCTTGGATGTCCCTATGATTTTTGCTAAGAAGGCTAAAAATATCACCATGAATGAAGGGATCCTCACTGCTGAGGTCTACTCCTTCACTAAGCAGGTGACTAGTACTGTCTCTATCGCAAGCAAGTTCCTCACTCCTGAAGATAAGGTCCTCATCGTTGACGACTTCCTAGCTAACGGCCAAGCTGCCAAAGGCTTGATTCAAATCATCGAAGAAGCTGGTGCACACGTCGAAGCGGTTGGTATCGTTATTGAGAAATCTTTCCAAGATGGTCGTGCCCTTCTGGAAGAAGCTGGCTACCCAGTCGTTTCACTTGCTCGTTTGGATCGTTTTGAAAATGGTCAAGTCGTATTTAAGGAGGCAGACATCTAATGCAAAATAAAGAGAAACACTCGCAAGCAGCGGTCCTAGGACTGCAACACCTACTTGCCATGTACTCGGGATCAATCCTGGTGCCAATCATGATTGCTGGAGCCTTGGGGTATTCAGCTCACGAATTAACCTACTTGATTTCAACTGACATTTTCATGTGTGGTGTAGCAACCTTCCTCCAACTTCAACTTAATAAATACTTCGGTATCGGTCTTCCAGTTGTTCTTGGGGTTGCCTTCCAGTCAGTAGCACCACTTATTATGATTGGTGAGAAACACGGTAGCGGTGCTATGTTTGGTGCCCTTATCGTTTCAGGGATTTATGTTATCCTCGTTTCTGGCGTCTTTTCAAAAGTGGCCAATCTCTTCCCTTCTATCGTTACAGGATCAGTCATTACAACTATTGGTTTGACCCTCATCCCTGTTGCAATCGGAAATATGGGGAATAATGCTGATAAGCCTACTGGTCAAAGCCTCTTCCTTGCCGCTATCACCGTTCTTATCATCCTTGTAGTTAATATTTTCACTAAAGGATTTATCAAATCCATCTCAATCTTGATTGGTTTGATTGTCGGTACTGCTATCGCAGCAAGCATGGGCTTGGTTGACTTCTCACCAGTAGCTGCGGCACCTATTGTTCACGTGCCAACGCCATTCTACTTCGGGGTACCTAAGTTTGAGTTGTCATCAATTATTATGATGTGTATTATCGCTACCGTGTCTATGGTTGAATCAACTGGGGTTTACTTGGCCCTCTCTGATATTACCAAAGAACCACTCGATAGCACTCGCCTTCGTAACGGTTACCGCGCTGAAGGTTTGGCTGTTCTCCTTGGTGGACTCTTCAACACCTTCCCATACACTGGTTTTTCACAAAACGTTGGTCTTGTGAAGTTGTCAGGTATCAAGACTCGCTTGCCAATCTACTATGCCGCTGGTTTCCTTGTTCTTCTTGGACTCCTTCCTAAGTTTGGTGCCTTGGCACAAATCATCCCAAGCCCAGTCCTTGGTGGTGCAATGCTTGTCATGTTCGGTTTTGTTTCTATCCAAGGGATGCAAATCTTGGCGCGTGTTGATTTCGCCAATAACGAACACAACTTCTTGATTGCTGCAGTATCAATCGCTGCAGGGGTTGGTCTTAACGGCAGCAACCTCTTCAACAGCCTACCAAATGCTTTCCAAATGTTCTTCTCAAACGGTATCGTGGTCGCAAGCTTGCTTGCCATTGTCCTCAATGCCATTTTGAACCATAACAAAAAAGAAAAATAACACAAGAACACCTGAGTCGCTTGACTTAGGTGTTTTCTTTGAAATTGAAATCTTCAATTTTGTAAATCGAAAGAAAAGACTAAGCAACTACTCTGTCTAACTTCTACTGAAAGTATCTCGTGTTATTTAATTCTTACGATTGACTTATTTTCAATTCTATAAATAGCATCGTAATCTTCCAGATTGTAATGATGGGCAATTTCAATAAGACTATTAGGCAACTGTTTCAAGACCTTTCTTATTTCTCTAGAACTTGCTGCATCTAAAGAAGCCATCATCTCATCAGCAAGTAAAACCTGCTTCCCTCTCAAAATTGCACGTGCAATCTCCAGTTTTATGATTTGACCACCTGAAAAGTTATCTCCAGTTAATTCATAGTCTAATTGCTGACAACAAGCCTCCCATAGTCCGACCTTTTTTAGTGTTGAAATGAGCACTGAGTCTGAATAATCTTGATAAAGAGTTAGATTATGTCGCACACTTGTATGAAAGATATAGGGATTTTGATGAATAATTGCAATGTTATCTAAATTTGGAGTCAGCTCCATTCCATCAATGCTTTTAAAAATGATTTCCCCACTATATGCCTTATCTTGCCCTGATATTAACCTAAAAAGTGTTGTTTTCCCAATACCACTATCACCAACTATAAGATTATGCTGAGACAATGAAAAAGTAACCGTAACATCTCGAAAAATCTCTTGATTATCATAAGATTTAGTGACGTTTTTTAACTGAATTTCTTTTAAAGTATGTATGTGATGCCCTTTTGAAGGCATTTCTGCCTCGCTTCCAAATGTCAATAATTTATCTTTTATCACTTGACTTGATTGAATACTTGCAATAGCCTCCAGAATTTGTTGTAAGGGGTTAATAAGATATGTTGAAGCAGACATCATGGCAATAAGTGTAGTGATTGAATTTTGTTTCATTACAAGACCAATCACAAACGGTCCAATCAAGCCGATAGCTTTCAGAGGTCCTGTCCAAAACATAACTAAATTCTGAAGTGTATAATACTTAAATTGTGTCATCTCCATCTCACCAAGGGTTATGAGAGTTTGACTTACATTCTCTTTTTCTGCTTGATTGCAAATAATCGTTTCAATCCCCTTACCAAAATCTGTGATAGCTCTTAAATTCTTCTCTTTTGAACTACTTAGTAATTCTCCTGATTCTTTTAATTTTCTCTTAAATATAAACTGAGGCAAAATCATCAGAAAGGCTCCTATAGTAAAAAGACTACCCACAATAAGATTTTGTTTGAGCAGATAAATAACAGATACTAGGACAGAGGC